>JAHDSB010000035.1 GCA_018433015.1 Clostridia bacterium
ATACTTTTTTACCAAAGCCATAAAAGCTTCTAGCCTTTCATCACCCTCCACAATTCTTGCTTTACCAAAAGCAATAACACTACGGAAATAAGTAGTATACTCTTTACTTACTACCGTATCTTCATCTATTACTGAAAAAGATACTTTTGAATATTTGGTTATGGCATCAATTTTATGTCCAGCTTTTGCTGAATGAAAATAGATTTTGTCATTAAAATATACATAGCTCAGTGGGACGGAGTAAGGATAATCTTCATCTCCTAAGCAGGCTAAAACACCATTTGTGCATCTATCCATTACAGCTATGATTTCTTCCGTTGATAATAATTGCTTGCTTCTTCTCATTTCTCTAAACATTAGGTAGTTCCTCACTTTCATCGGATAATCTTTAAATGTAGATAGACATAGTATAACATGTTTGGTCAGTAGTTTGGGTAACTTGCATTCCTCTTAACTTTAAGTTAACTGGCCCATACTACAATACAACAATGGGAGAAAAATTATACAGAAGTAAATTTTAGTCCTAAAATACCCACCAGTATTAAGCAGAGAAATACAATGCGCAAAATGTTGACAGGCTCATTGAAAAGGATAATACCCATTAATACTGCACCTAATGCACCAATGCCTGTCCAAATAGCATATGCCGTGCCAATTGGGAGTGATTTAGTTGCAAGTGATAATAAATAAAAGCTTACTATCATACCCCCCAATGTAATCAACGAAGGGAGTAACTTCATAAATCCATGAGAGTATTTAAGTCCCGTTGCCCAAACAACTTCAAAAACTCCTGCAATTATCAAATATATCCACGCCATGTTATCACCTCCAGAACATAAAATTAAGCCTGAAAGATATCATCTTGATATCTCCCAGGCTTTTATCCTTCCGTGGCACAGCTACAAAACTGTGAGTTCTCTCTTGGTCACAGACCAGTTAAACTGCGGAACCCTAGAGAACTTTAATATTTAATTTAATACTTTATTTAAGATAATGCTCTTTCAAACTGTCCATAATTATATATTCTTTTAAGCAATAAGTCAATGTTCCGTTTTCATCTATCATCACTCAAATTACCCTATGTCATCTATATTTTTCCCTAAAAAGCAGGGCAAAAATCGGGCGTTTTTTAGCCTAATTGTTGCCCACTTTTTGCTTCGAAACCACAACATATTGTGGTTTGAGCGTTCTATTTATCGTTTTGACCACAACGTGTCATCAGAATCACAGTTTCAACGTGTGTGGATTGTGGTGTAATAATAATAATACACGAAAAGATAGGGGGAGACCCCTCATAGCATATATATGTTTATTTATCAACAATCTGATGCGAAATTTTAAAAGAACTGATCTCAGAATTTGAAATCAGTTCTTACATCCATACAATTATAATGGGATAATTTATTATTCACCGTTGTAGTATAATCGGTAAAATAAGCTTTTACATCACCACTCTACTCCCATTCATAACCTGTGATAAATTCTTTTGCCTTCTGAATTTCCATGTTCATTGCTGATACCGCAAAAACTATCCATCCAAAGCATAACGCTTCCTCAACTGCATCATTATATAGTATTCGTTTTTTATTTGAATTGCTACACATATTATGTAGCTAACATCTCTTTTAATGCATCTCATAATGGTTAAAATTCTATTTAATGAAATTTATTACTCTTTCGACTAATAAATCTGGTAAATCAAAAGGTATAATATGAGCAGAATTGACTTTCAATTCTTGATAATTTTTTATATTCTCTCTAAAAATTTCACTTGAGTTAAACACATCATTATAATCAAGCGATCCTATCATATGAAAAACTTCTTTTTCAAGCTCTCCAAGAGATACATTAACAGGAGGTTCCAGAAACTTTGGCATTTTATATTTTAATCCATTAAGAAGATTGTGTTTAGTTATTTCTTTGAACAACACAACTTTGTCCGAAGAAAGACTATCCTCTTCTCTATTTTCACCCAATAACCACATTTTAGTCCATATTCTTGAAGCTTCTTCTACATCAACTGAATACAACGCTGACTGAAAACTTTTCATTCGTTCTACTTTTTTCTGATCTTCATCTACACCAAACAATCCTGTTGAAATTATAAAAATCTTATCAACTTTTGAAGGATATTTAATAGCATATTCTAATGCTGTGTGCCCTCCAGCTGAAAGCCCAATTAGATTCACTTTGCTCAATTCAAGCTCGTTAATCAAGCAATCTAAATCCTCGAATAAACTATATTCTGAATCATCTTGCTCTGTTTCACCTAAATATCTAAAGTCAAGCTGAATAACTTTATATTTCTGTGATAAACTTTCTTCCACCTTACTCCAAATTCTCAAGTCTGCAAACGCTGGATTCAATAGAATAATAGGTTTTCCCTCTCCAGTAATTTTATAGTGTAGTTTTAGTCCATTCTTTTCCAAAAAAAATTTGTCGTTTTTCATCTTATATCTTCTCCTTAATAAATTTACATTAATTCGCATTCTACTTATTTTAGAATAAAAAAAAGGACATTTAGTATGTCCTATTTATATAATTCATTCATTTTTTTTATATTTTCTCTTACTTTACTTATTAGTGATGAAGGTTCCAAGACTTCTACTTGATTTCCGAAAGAAAGAATCATTGATGATAACCACGAATCACATCTGAGATATGTCGTTACAATAATATACTCCTCATTCATTTCACTTATCTCATCAACATTAAAAATGTCTACTACTCTCGAATAAGTTTTCTTATTAAAACGTAATACTTTTTTCACACTATCTTGATTTCTTGTCTCTTCATCATCAACAATACTATAGTCTCTCTTAACGAAATGTTGGACTGTTTTCTCGATTTCCTTTATCCTATTAACTTTAAAATTCCGAAAATCATTTTTACTCAAGCAATAGGCGTTAACATACCATCTACCATTCTTCATTTTCATCTCATAAGGTTCTATATTTCTAATAGATGATATCCCTTCTAAATTATAATACTCAATTTTCACAATTGATTTATCCTTAATTGCGTCCGAAAGAATATTTACTTTCTTTGATACTGTTTCATCATGATTCCATGGAGAAAGATCAACCTTCATTTGAATTTGTTCATTATTAGGACTTGAATCTAATGCATACTCAAATTTCTCCCATAAATTTTCTAATTGCTTATTATCGTAAATCGCCCTTAGCCCATCTAACATCGAATTCAAAATACCTACTTCAGAATTTGATAATAGTTTAGTATCTAATTTATATGAGTCTAATATTCCATATCCACCCTTCATTCCTTTCTCTGAAAAGACCGGGATTCCCGCCATATTTAACGTTTCTATATCTCTTTGAATAGTTTTAACTGAAACTTCATTTTTCTCTGCTAAATCTTTTGCTGATACAAGATCTTTATTAAGCAGTGTTGTTATAATTGATAATAATCTATAAATTTTCAAAGTTGCTCCTTTCTAAATTTTCACAAACTGTTTAATCATAAAAGTCTAATATATTCATCTCTCTCTTCTTACTTAATCTTTTTATACATCTAGTGCTTTAAAAAACGAAAGCTGATCTGCCTGAACATCTCTCGTAACTTCAATTGTGCTCCGTCTTTATTATGTTTGTTATTTCATAATTACAATAATAAATCCCAAAAAATTTATAGTGAACTATAGACTCATGCTTTGATTAGAAAATATTCATTAAACCTATCTGTATCAAGATCAAGTAGATCGCCCAGACAAAGCATTAAAGCTATGAATCTCGGATGACAATAATCATTCACTATACCATTTGTTGTGTGTTGAAGTTCTAAAATCTTATGATAGTCCATTTGGTGTATTGCGCATATACGTGATAGCTTGACAAACGCTGTAAAATCAACTATTTCGACGTATATTTGTTTTGTAGCAGAACAATCGTCTCCACATGCCTTGAGAGGGGGAGATAGTGATGCCGTCTGAAGCTGGAGGTTCCTTATTTCTGAAAAATCGCCTGTAAATGCTTTCTTTAGGTTCTTACTGTCCGCCTTTTACAAATTAGGCTGACTTGTTATCATCATTTGTTTGACAATTCGGCACTTGCTTTCTGCTTTACAATTTTATCATCGTAATTATAGCCGCTCTGCTCCATGCAATCACTGATTTCATGCAGGGTCAAAAGCAATTGGTGCATATGTTTCCATATTACTTAATTGAACGGGGAATTCAATAATATAACATTTAGTTTTGATTTCATCCAATCATAACTCATTTTGTAAGCAGATATACTAAATCCAATTCATTACACGGTGTTTCTCGTCCCTTAAAGCAAAAATCACAAGGCTCACCATAGGACGTAATCGGATATTCTTGCTGATTAATGAACATCTTCCTATTGTAAACATTAACAACTTTATAAAATCGGATAAAGATGTTTTCTCTTGAAGCATCCTTTTTAAGTTAAGAATACCGAAATTTATAAAGCTTACTTATCGGTTTCTGATGCTGTTGTCATATGTCGGCAGATAGTAGACGTTTTCTATCATAATCCAGTCAAGTTCATATTCTAATTCAGAGTTAATTTTCAAGGAGTCGGTTCATTTGGATTGATTTCATCAAAATAAGAGGTGACTACTTTCTCGCTAAGCCGGAAATAGGCACAGAAAGCTTTTAACCATTCTTCCTGAGTCTCATTAAAAATTTACATCTCCTCTAATAGATATCTAATTGCAATAAGTGCCATCTTACATACTCCAATATCAATTAAACTATTTCTAATTTTGCTTCTGGTTTACTCTTTTTAACAATTTTTAATGCTTGTCCATTTTCTAAATCTATACGAGTCTCTTTATACTCTAATAGAATATAATCTTTTTTATTCTTAGGTGCCGCCTTAACACTAAATTTTGAGAGCACTCTTAGTATTTCAGCTCTCGATATTTCCCATGGTAATTTTGCAGGTTTGGAATTTGCATTTCTATCTCCTGAGAGAATAACCTGAATGCTAATTTCTCCAGAAATCGCCGAATCTGCTATAGGAATATCAAGAGTCTGGCACCGAGCTAAATTGATATTGCTATACGGCTGCCTCCCCCTATACTCTAGATATAGCTTGTATAAGTAAAGTATATAGGTTTCTGTCAATCTGCAAATTCTTCGCAACGGATAATATAATTTATTTGCAGATTCCTCCTCATACTTATGCACAGATATAAGTCTTGGAGAATAAGTATTATCTAAGAATATATCAAAAGCTTCTCCTGCTTGAGATTTTAATATTTTTATAGAATTAAAGTACTTCTGTAACTCACCATAATAGTCAATAAGATATGGCATCATAATTTTGGCTCTATCTTCTGGCAGCACCACATCAAGATCAATACAACATTTTCCATCCGGATTATATGTACACAAATTAATCAACTCATTCTCTAAATAAACTCTTTTTGTATAATCTATCTTTAGGCAACTTGGAGTATCTTTAGGACTTTTTCTAAAGTTGTTAATCATCATATAACTAAGATTATTCTTTAATTTAAACATTTCTGTCTGTGATACGATTTGTGCCGGTATCAACTCAGAAATAGCATTCCTTCTTTTTCTGGTTTCGCTCATCATGATATCACAGTCTTGTCCAACTAAAATGTACACTTTTCCATTATTATTATTATCTATGAAAACATCACCTGCTGCCGGAGGCTGATAGAACTTATTTACATTATAATCAAATGCTTCAAAAGTATTAAGCATATTTAAATCATCAGAAATTTCATAATCTCCAATTTCAACCTGATTAATTAGATTAGTTAATCCCACGATATAAAGAATTACATTACTTTTAGATAATTCATAATCACACATGGTACTAATCCAAGTATTAATAATTTGGTAATTTGCAACTCCTTCATATACAGCCATTTGCGATAGGTAAAATGCAATATTCCTGTTGATGGTCGCTTTTGAAAAAGTATCAGAAAGCCCTTTCACTAATTCATCTTTTAACTTGCTTATTGCATAATTATATGTGCTTCTGAGTAGTGCTGACTGTAAATCACTATGAGCTAAGGACTTATTAACATATTCAAGGAAAACATGTTCATCTATATTTTCAGTTTTTTCATGTGAAGTGACTATGGCTCCAATAATACTATTTCGCTTTTCAGTGTTAAAGCTTCTTATTTCATTAACGATATTTTTCGCCATTTTTTCCCCTGAGAGCTCATTATCAATTATACAGCAGAGGCAAGTGAATTCATTTATTGTGTTTTCATAGAATTCTTGCAAATCACTCTTAAATGACCTGCTATTTTCAGCATCAAAATTTGTATATATTCTAAATGGCTTCCACCTATTCTTGAATAAAAGATACTCATCAAATATTTTTTGATAACATGGCGGAATATTAATACAAAGCCCGTACTTTAATAATAGCTTCGCTAATTGGTCTACATTGGGCAGTTCTATAGCATTATACAAATCACTGAGGCTATCATACTGTGCTGGCTCCTGTACTCTTATAATATCCATAGCGGATTTGATATCATCCCTTATGACCTCATCATTCCAACTTTCTATAAGGGGAAATAATTTATCCATACATTCGGAATAGCTTTTTAAAGATAATGCAAAATCAGAATAATCTTTTTCCAGTTCTGAAATAAAGTCTTTTCTACTCTCGACATCCATCCTCGAAATAGAATAAAGAAACTTAGATTTATCTATTTCTGTATCTTCAAGAGAAAAATCATCTTCAAGAAAAACTATCATGGTACAGTCAATATTGCTGAAAAATATTCTATAATCAATTTGCTCCATTACAGTTCCTCCGCTTTATCTGTTGTGAGTAAAAATTTATTGCGGTTACCAAACTCATTTAGATCAGGCAATAAGATAATGTCCCCATTAAATGAATTCATTAGCTTCTTTACAATATATAATCCCATGCCACGACCTTCATTATATGGTTTTCCCGATTGAAGTGGTTCAAAAAGTATATCCTGCATGTTAGGTGTAACCCCTGTACCGGTGTCTGAAACAACTAATCCATCGGTCCCAATCGGTTCTACTATAATCTGATCGTCTCCGCTATATGCATAAGCAGAATCTTTTTCTGCTCTTTTTCGACGTATATCAATCCAGTATCTAGAATTACTAAATAAATTATAAAAGACATGAACCAGAACACCTTTGGGAACAAACCAACTTAAATCATTTGTTTCGCACACCAGGTCTATCTTGCTGGACTTTGATGCCTTCATTAAATTATCATATACTTGCCCTGCAAGTTCTTTAATATTCTGTTCAATAAACTCATCATATGTTCCTTTTTTAATGAACGTTTTTTCAAGGAATGAATACATATCTCCTATTTGGAGTATTTTATTCGAAATTACATTGTAACTATTTTTTATAGGATATACATGTGAGTTGTATATTTTTGCTTCCTTATTCACAGAAAAATAATCCTTTAAAGATTCAAAATGTCCATTAACTTGATTATCAATATTAGTTGTACTTAATGAATGCAATTCATGAGTTATAGTTTCTGTAATTAAACCATTTGCCATCAACTTGTAATTATTGTAAGATTCTACTTCGATAATTTTCAATTGTTGATCCGCTTCTGCTAATAAATTCGCAGCTTCAGAGTGTGTATTCTGATCTTCTTTAAAATGCTCATCTATATCATCAATAACTTTTGTTACAAACTCATACGTTGTTTTGGGCATACTCGCAGAAGCACCATCTATTATGACCTTTTTCTCCAGCGTTCGTGAAACTTCTTGAATGGTGCTCATCATTTTCTTATTTTTCTTAATCATTTGTTGAACCAAGTCAACATTTTTCTTTACACGTTTTTTTAAAGGCTCACCAAGAAGTCCTTTCTCTTCCAGAATGACTTTTACTATACCATTTGCTTTCTGATTTAGTTCATAAAACAATCTATTAAATACGATATAAATTAAATTTTTAAAAGCTTCTGAAACATAATTCTGACTTATATCTAAACGTGAGCTTATCTCCTTAATTTTTTTTTGGTGAGGATCATTAAGTGAAACATAACCGACCGTGTTTCCCAGATCAAATCTAAACCATTGTTGTCCTTTAGTCCTATATTGCTGTAGTTTAATCCAGTCACTTTCTTTATTTCCTAAAAAACCAATTCGGTAACTCCCTCTATATAACTTAATCCCATTATAATTATCAAGGAATTGCTTCAGCTTTTTTAAATCGACGTTTTGGATCTTGTCGCTTTTGTTTCGTTGCTTAACTGATTCAATAATAATCTTATCTCCAATTGCCGCATTCTGCTTAAAACTATATATTTCACCAGAAATAGGTACAATTTCACATAACCTACTTACCATTTTTGAGGCTTCTTCAAAAAAGTATTTTTCAATAGTTTCTTTATTATTTTTTTTTATTAAATTTGGATAAACATCCTCATAAAATAATGCTATTCGTTCGCATAATTCTTCTTGATTTATAGTAAAAGTTAAAGCTTGGTCAATTCTAGAATTGTTTTCGTTTAATAATTCTTGATAATAATCATGAGGCTTTTTTAAGCGCGTAAAAGCATCAGCCTTCACTAAAGCGCGGTGAATACGTTCAATATACCATGGTTGTAATTTCAATCCATAATTTAATGAGATATCATTATTGCTGTTGTTAAAAGAAAAGTAATGCGTGCTTTCTGATAATTCTAGCATTTCACTCGGAAAACGAGTCTCCAAAGGTTTATCATTAAAATACATATTAATTATTACTGACGGCATTGTAGAATTAAACGGTGAAACCAAAAAATTCAAAGCTGATTGCAAATCCCGATTGATATCAGTTATCTCATCTGTAGAATCTATACTTAATTGCACAGGATATTCTAATAACTCTTCGAAGTTAACATTAAATATCCATAATCTAGTATAGCTATTAGGTGCTCCAGTTATCTGATCATATGGAACAATCTCTTCTCCCTTTACAATTTTATTCCAATCCAGGTATGTTAACGATATAAAATCTTCACTTTCTGATGCGGTCTCAACAATAAGTGCATCTCCGAGACGTTGTGCAGCCAACCTGCCTATTCCTTTTTCACCAAGAATTATATCATTACCTGTTTTATTCGATTTTATATCCGTTCCTATTTTTAAAAACCCATCTTCCAATTGGGCAGTGGACATTCCGGAACCTTTATCTTCGACAATTAGAACAGATGATTTTTTCAACTTCTCCGGAACAAATTTTAAAACTTCCTTAGGAAGAGTCGTAATAAAATTCTTACATTCATTAACTTTATCAAAACGTTCAAATAAATGAATATTAACTATTTTAGATTTTGCATCAATCGAGTTTTTTATAAGTTCAATAATTGCAACATCTGGAGAAGTGATAAGATCCCGCCCCAGATGCTGTATTATTCTCGGATCAATAACTATTTTCTTTTCACCCATTTAAGTTCACCTCATCAAATATTTGATTTAGAAATTCATTAACTGTTTGTGCAATCCCCAAGGCCATAAGATATGGGACACCATTTCCAATTACTTTAAATTTATGAGATAAAGGCATATCATCCGGCAAACAAAACCATGCTGGTAATGATTGTATTGCCATTGCTTCTGCCACACTTAGTCTTCTCGTTTTATATGGATGAAGATGCACTTCATTATTTCCATATGCAGCAGTCGGTGAATACCTCCAACGATGCAGTCTTTTAAATGATTTTCTACTTGTATCTCCTTCTGGAATTTGCAACATTTTTGTTCGGCCAGCTTTTACCTGAAATGTATCTCTACCATTTGGATGATTTCTAACGTTATTATTTACAAACCAATGTTCTACTGTAAGAACCTCTGGTACAGGGTAACAAAAAATTCGTTGACTATTTTCTCTATATGGTTGTTCTGTCGGCCATGGTAGATTTTTAATAGCATCTGCATCGAATTCAGCAAATTTTAACCAAGGGAAATCAAGGGTATTGTCATCATGTATTGGTATTATTCTCTCAGGATTATTATTTAAAACACCTATCATAATTACCCTATCTCTATCCTGGGGAACACCAAAACTTAAGGAATTTAGTATAGTGTCTGAAATTATATATCCTGCATTAACTAAAGCATGTTTCAACTCATCAAAATACTCTCTATGTTTAGCTGTTTTGACTAAACCTCGAACATTTTCAAAAATAAAAAAATCAGGCTGTTGCGCAATAATTAAATCAACATAACTCTGTGCTAATATACCGTTTTCTCCATCTCTCCCAAGATTTTTACCGCCTACAGAAAAATCAGGACATGGAGGACCGCCGATAAATCCAACTACATTATTTAAGTCATGTTGCTCTTGCAAATATCCTTGTAATGCGAGTGCATTATCAGGCTTCATAAAATCATTGATGTCTCTACAATGATATCCATATAGCGGTTGCTGTATATTATGATGTTGCCTAGTATAAATGTATGCATTTAAAAAAGATTCTTTATATTCATTTACTAATACTATATTATAGTTTAAATCATTATCTTCAAAGCCAAGATCCAATAGCCCCGCCCCAGAAAAGAATGAAAAGAGTGAAATTGCCATAAATCTCCTCACTTAATTATTATAGAAAATCCATAAAAATTACCACAATTATATATTTTTATTATGACTGTCATTAATAAACTCTATGATATCTCCTATATCACATGAAAGTGCTGTACATATACGCATTAAAATATCCATAGAGACTGTTTCATTTCTTCCAAGCTTAGCTAATGTACCAGCACTGATACCAGCTGCTAATTGCAAGTCTGTCTTTTTCATATTTTTATCAATTAGTAATTTCCAAAGCTTTTTATAACTAACTTGCAAAATTTTACACCTCTCAACAATTTAATATTTATCTATACTTTATAAGAATAGCACCAATTTTATCAATTATCAAGAGATTATCTCTACAAATATAGAGATAATCTCTTATAGTTCGGATTAATAAGATGAACATATATAATATAGAATAACAGAATAACAGCCAAGCCTTTTAATATAACATCTGCCAACACTAAAACCCTCAGTATACTGAGGGTTTTAGTCTTAACAGTTTGTTTTCGACAGGAACAGTAAGGTTACAACTGTTGCTGCCTTATCTCTTACTCACTCATAATATGAAACCCTCTGTTTCATAACAATCCCTGATTTGAACTATGTCATCTATATTTTCGCCTAAAAATCTGCCTCAAAAACTACCATTTTCAGTCCAATTTCAGCTCATTTTTCACTCCAAAAACACTACATATAGTGGTTAATCTGCCTTATTTGTTCCTCTGACCACAAGACGTCATCAGAACCACACATTCAACATGGCTCGAGAGGATAGAATGAATGTCATTTGAGTATGTCCGTTCTCGGAAACATATCCACTGCGTTTTTGGGGCTATCGGTAGACGGGAACATATCAATATACCTCATGGATTATTATTTTAGAATGGATTTTAAGTAATCTAATAAATCTGATTTAGTTAGAGGCTCTGCATGACTTAAAATATAATATTTACAGTCGATACTTTCTATCAAATTTGTTAATGACATTAATTTTTCTTTATCCATATACCCACCATTGTAGAAATCCTCGCTTGTTGAATCTCCCAAGAACAATATCTTTTCCTCAGGAATATAGATAAGCACCGTATCTTCCGAATGGGGTGAAACCGTATGAAAAATCTTTGCGGTTATTCCACCGAGATTAAGGGTAAGCTCTTTTTCAAATTGGATATCCGATAGAACGGCAATAATTCTTTTATTATCTACATATTCTCTAGCTAGGCACTCATCATCTTTTATCAAAAATTTTATATATGCACTGTCAGATAGTTTGGCTCTTTCCTGTTTCAAAAACTCGTTGGTTTTATGGTGTGCAATGGACAATCCGTGAATTTTATGCATTCCAAAGGTATGGTCCCAGTGCCAATGAGTGATGACAGTAAAATCTGGCTTCTTTAGGTCCTCGATTTCTAGGGATTTATAAAATTCATCAACATGGTCTGCTGAATTTCCTGCATCAATGGCAAGTGCAATTTTATCTCCATTTAAGTATGCCAACATAGGTCGATCAGTTTCTGGTTGATGTAGATAATAAAAGACCCTGCTAGTTATCTTTTTCAGTTCCATTTGCCATCCCACCTTTCTGGTAATAAATCTTTCAGCAACACTTCTTCCATTTCAGGTAATACAATTTGGGTCTCTATATTTTGATTATCTATCTGTGCAATAAACTCTCTGCACCTTCCACATGGTGGAAGTATACTCCCATCTTCAAATACAGCGACAATCCTTTTGATTATAGTTTCATTATTCTTTACCATTTCAGCAATAGCTGACTGTTCAGCACATAATCCAATAGAACATGGCAAGTCAATGCATATGCCTGTAAAGATGTTACCCTTATTTGTCTCCAACGCACACGCAACATGCCCTGAAGTTCCAAAGTTCCGTAATTTTTTATGATTAATTATACCAAAAGCGGTTTGATATAATTCTTGTTTATTCATTGATTTTCCTCCCATTTATCCATTAATTCTTCTAACCCAGTTTCTGATGTTAATTTTTCAAGATTATTAAATATTTCCTCTTCGCTCAAATTCCACCATTGAAGCTTTAGCAAGAATTCAATCTTTTCGTCACTAAAGCGTTTTTTGATAAACTTAGCTGGATTCCCACCATATATTAAATAGGATTCAACACTTTTTACTACTGTTGAGTTAGCAGCAATAATCGCACCATCTCCAATTTTAACACCTGGCATTATGGTTACATTTTGACCTATCCACACATCATTGCCAATCACTGTGTCACCCTTGAATGGTAACTGCTCTACTGTTGGAGTTGCCTTCTCCCACCCACAGCCAAAGATATGATGCCATTGGGGACGGTTCTTTTTGACACGATTCTAAGAACTTTTACTTCTTTTGTCTCTTTATTATACCATTATTTTTATAATTTAGATTTATATTGAAAAGAATAAACTGAGCTTCATATTATCCCCCTTTTTATAAGTTTCATAGACGGTCAGTCCATTAATAAATTCTATTTCAACGCGTCCATCTTCATAGATGATTAGCTGTTTGACTATCTGTAAAAATAATTCTTCATGAAATTCTGTTTGCTGTTTCCTATCTGAAAGAGCTTGCTTTATGTTTTTCGTATTATAGTCATAGTCATAAACCTGTGCAGTTTGATAAAGGAGTGCTGCCCTTTGAAAAATCATCGTCGCCAGCTCCTTTGAGGAAAATTGTTCGTCTGCTTCCATGTCTTTAATCTTTTGATCAAGCTTCCGAAATTCTAATGAATAACGCTTTGGAACTTCTCTTTGTTTCTTCTGCAGCAAGGAGGGGGTTTTTATTATCTTGTTTACAGCAAGGATAAAAACTTCTTTGATCTGTTCATCTATGATTACCCCACAGATGCAATGGACTCTGTTCTTATAAATATAATGCTTGCACTTCCATTTGCTTTTTTCAGAGGGCTTCCCACTATTCTCTATATATTTTTTAAACACCTCTCCGCACTCGCCGCACCAAAGTCTGCCGCTGAATGGGCTTTGATTATTCATGCTATTTGGCTGCTCAACCCTCCCGAGCTTTTTACGCTGTTCCTTTCGACGGTTTTGTACCTGTTCAAAAATTTCCGTCTCTATCATCTGTGGATACATCTCATCGCCCAAATACTTTATGTTTTCTAAAATCTTACCAATAGAACCATGATTCCAAGATGGTTTGTTGTTTGCGTTTAGAACTCCTTTTGCTGTGAGTTCCTTTGCTATTGCATAGGTAGAGCTTCCTGAAAGGTAATCAGCAAAAACCTTTCTTACTACCTTTGCTTTTTCTTCTTCAACATATATTTTCCCGTTTTTCATCCGGAACCCTATTGGTGTATGTCTTTGCATCTTTGTTATCCTCCTTTCCACAGATTTCTGAAAACTCCAGCTTGTTCTTTAGGCGGAAGGTTACAGTCTTTCCTTCCTTTATAATAATCTGATCCACTGTTTCTAAAAACAAATCCTCACGGTATGTATCCTGTATCCCCGGATTGCTTTCCAACAGTCCTATAAGCTGTTCAGTATAAAAAATTTCTGTTTCAAATCCACTGTCATCAAGCAGAGCTTTCCTCTTTTTTCGCATGGCATCCAACCCTATTTGCAGAGCAGCCTGTTTCTCTATAAAAATAGCAGAGTCAAGATATCCCTTTGCAGCTACACCGCTTAAGATATGACTCTGCTTCGACAGTTCCATTATTCTTTCATTACACTCTCTGATGTCCTTTTCCTGTTGTTCATCTGCTCGCAATCTTTTTAAGGATTCCAACAGAGGTGAAAGGATTTCCATATAGTTACTGGAGATCTTATTCCACATCAAGGTAAATGCATCTTGTATAATATCCTCTCGGATTGCTACCATACTACATTTTGCTTTATCCTCAATGTGCTGGATACAACACCATTGTACTTTCTCATAAGGCTTCCCGATATAAATTTTCTGCCTTCTAAACACCTTTCCGCATTCCCCGCATATAATCTTGCTGCTGTAAGCATATCGGTTCAGCGATTTTGTAGTATCATTTTTCATCTGCTTACGACGGTATTCATAAATTTCTCTGACCGCTTCAGCTTCCTCCATACTGATGATGGGTTCATGATTCTCAGAAATAAAATACTGAGGTAGCTCACCCTTATTTCTTTTTCTCTTAAAGGGGATTACCTCCGTAGTAAATGTCTTTTGCAATATTAAGTTTCCTGTATAGATTGGGTTAAGAAGAATTTCCTTTACCACCCCATCTGACCATTTTTCAGCCCCTCGAATGGTTTGTGTTCCTTTCTCAGTCAATTCCCTTGCAATAACATAGGAGCCTTTGCCATTTAAATACTGTTTGAAAATATAGCGGACGGTTTCTGCCTCCTGTTCATCAATAACCAGCTCACCCCCTCCATCTTTAATATATCCGAGGGCGGGTGTTCCTATTTTAAAGCTGCCGTCTTGAAACCGTTTAATTGCCGCCCATTTATTGTTGGTTGAAATGCTTTCTGCCTCTCCTTGTGCCAGAGAGCTTAAGATGGTTAAGAGCATTTCACTGCTTTCCAATAAGGTGTTTATGTTCTCTTTCTCGAAAAATACTGCTATGCCAAGCAATTTTAGCTTACGTATTGCTTTAATGCTATCAACTGTATTTCTTGCATAGCGGGTGACTGATTTTGTAATAATCAAATCAATTTTTCCTGCTTCACAATCTTTCATCATGCGTAAAAAGTCATCTCTTTTTTGCAGCTTCGTTCCACTCCGTGCTTCATCCGCATAAATTCCGACATACTTCCAATCACTTCTTTTGTTGATCATTTCTTCATAATAGGCTGTCTGTGCAATAAATGAATTCTGCTGTTCTCTTGAATCCGTACTGACACGACAGTAGGCACATACGCGTTTTTGAGGCTGAAGCTGCATCATAACATGAGATTTTACAGGGTTTATTTTTGTTATCTTTTTTACTTTTTTCTGCTTGTCCGCCATGATCGTTTCCTCCTTTCTAACAGATTTTCCCTCTGTTAGCAACACACATTACCACACAAGTTTTAGAATAGCTACTGTTATTACACATATACTTTTGCAAGTTGGGGAAGAAAAGTCTGGCGGTTCAAAGCATCGATTTCTTCATATTCTTCACTGGTGATTAGGCCGTTACGTAGCAGAATTCCCAAGTACTTCAATGTGATTTTATATTTTACTTCATTAGCTGTTTGTTCCTTTGACATAAATATATCCTCCCTGTATCTAATGTGATTTTTTCTTTTCATAACCGCATTATTTTGTCCGTATCACTTTAGCCGTTGTTAGCCCTAAACTAAGAGACAATGCCTGGTCAATTGAAATCATCCGCAACTCATTTAGGCTTCCTATGTATTCCAAAAGCCGGATGCGATCAATAGTGCGTATCTGCTCCAGCAGTACCACCGAATTTTTCTGTAACGGCTTCATACACCCAATTTCCACATGAGTGGGCAGCTCCTTTTTAAGCTTGCTGGTTATAGCTACGACAATGACCGTGGGGCTGTAACGGTTTCCTATATCATTCTGTATAATAAGCATGGGGCGGATACCACCCTGCTCACAGCCCACCACTGGACTTAAATCAGCATAGAAAACATCTCCACGTCTTATAATTCTTTTTTGTTCCTGCAAAATGTGCACCTCCTTTTATCTGCTTAATGGCACAAAAATACAAACCGCTCTGCTTTGTGATTACTCAGTTTGCATATACAGAGCGGTTTGCATGGCTTCTGACATTAAGTTTTTTTCTATGTGCTTAATTCGACACTACTTCCCAAGCACAAATGGCAACAACCTAAACTGCGGTTAGCTATACCGCATCATGGGAATTTCACCCTCGCCGGGATCTCCGCCGACTGCCCTCCCACAGCACACCATAATCCGTAAGGACAGTGCCGTTTTTCTCCATAAATTTTGTACCGTATCTATCCAGATTAGCACAATACACTTGCCCTGCTTGCCATTTTGTGCAAGAATAACAGTTTGAGCGAAAAAAACCTTGCTATAATGCGATTTTCATAGCTTTTTACTTGTATTCTTCGAGAAATTAAAGCACAATAAAAAGATTATATACGGAGATGTTTTTGCCCACATGGTTACTTATCATTGCATGATAGGTCGTATTGAGGGCGTGTGACTAAAAAGGACAAAAGACTTGAGAAGAAAAATATATAACTTTTCAAATCTACCAACCTTTTACTATGTCAAATTGTCTAATAGATGGAATGTCAAAACAAGGGAGTGAAATGTCTGTTGATAGAACTCGTACAACTTGCCATACAGGGTGATAAACCCGCATTTGATGAAGTTATCCGTAAGTATGTCCCGGATTTGTTCCGAATAGCAATGTCTATTTTGAGAAATAAGGACGATGCCGATGACGTTGTGTGTGAAACCGTGGTCAAAGCATACGAAAACATTCATAAATTAAAGGACTGTAACTTTTTCAAAACGTGGATTATACGTATACTTATCAATCAATCCAACACCGCATACAAACGTAGAAAAAAAATCTTTTTACTTAGTGACATTAAGTATGAGCCTTGTTACGAGGACGCTTATGATTATGAAAATGAAGATTTGCATATGGCGGTGGGAAATTTATCTCTTGGACTTAGGACAGTTATTATATTATTCTATTTTCAAGATATGAAGATTAAAGAGATTGCGCGTGTGTTGCAAATTCCAGAGGGTACAGTCAAGTGGAGATTGTCAAAGGCGAAAGCCATTTTGCGGGAAAATTTATCAAGATTGGAGGAATACATAGAAAATGCCTAAAAATATTGATGATATGCTGAAAAGCACTAAAAAGGCTGATATTCCAACTTCGACTTTTGAGAAAGTTGACAATGTACTAAAAAATTTAGAGCAAAGAAAGGTTGAAAGGGTAATGAAGAGGAAATTTTTTAAGTCTATTGCTGCTATCGCAGCTTGTGTTTTGATAATGAGTGGTGGTATTGTTTATGCAAGTATAACTGGCATATGGCAAAATATTTTTAATATAAACGATATAGGAAATAATATGACCGTGCAAGAACACATACAAAATGTCGATATGAAATATGCAACATCAAGCGGCGTAGGTATCAAAGCTAACAGTATAATTTTAGATGATAGCAGATTTGAAGTTGTCTATGAAATCAAACTACCTGAGGAATTACCAGAATGTGATTGGATAAATTTTGCTAACCTAACTGTTTTGGATGAAAACGGAAATGTGTTATATGGCGAAGTTGATGGCACACTTTCGACAAATGAGAGCATTGCCGTTGAGAAAATAGATGATACTACATTCCAAACATCAATAAAGGCTGAAAATGTTAATGGCACATATCCTAAAAACAAAAAACTACATTTTACTCTTTCGCAAATTCATTGTCTGAATAGTGTTGACCGGGTTGGCAATGGTTTTCGACAGGTAGCAATTTATGACGGCAACTGGCAGTTTGAAATAGATATGGAGAATATTGAGTAGCTTTAGAGAAACTTCGGGACAACTTGTCCCGAAGTTCGGCAAAGCCGATAATTTATTAATGAGCGTTATTGAGCTTACTGATCGTGTTGGCTTGACTATGGCAAATATATCTTTGATATAGAATGGAAAAGTTAAAGCACTAAAGCTTTCTACACTTGAAAAGATATGCGAAGTATTAGACTGTCAACCAGGTGGCATTTTGGAATATCGAAAAGATTAGCTTTAATGTGACACAGTTTTGATCATTTGCCTCGTCACCTTCAGGCATAGTAGCAATTTCTAATAAGAACAGAGGCTTCAGTGGACTATATCCTTGGCAGAACCGACATAAAATCCACGCTTCGGGCTTCAGAACTTAGTGAGCAGGAGGCAGAGATACTTACAATTCTTCGTAAACAACCGGAGGATAAAAGGGCTTGAAAAATAGGAAAGCGGCAGGATGTTTTGCATCTTGCCGTTTTTCTATCTCATCGTTAGATTCATCCCTTGTTCTTCTTCGGGTTTGATAACTGTAAAGCTGTCCTCACCAACAATTACGCCAAGACTGCGCCCATTGTCAAAATTGCAGTGCAGAGTACCGATATCATCCACAAAATCTACTGTCCCCTCAATACCGGGCGGAATTGGCGCATAAGGATTTTGATCGAAGCTGTCTAACCGTTTCATCAGGAAGTTTAATTCGTCAAGATTTACTGTTTGATGGGAGAGCAGGGCTGACAATCTTTCATCGTTATGGACAGTACTGATTTCAACCTCTGTTTTTGCGGTATTGGCAACACCAAGACTGTAGCATAAAATCAGCAGTTCTTTTTCCTTACTGGGAAAAGTAAGGTTGTGATAATTGTTTTCATGCATAACTTGAATCATTGCTCGCATAATTTTTTCCTCCTATTGATTTTTTGCATATCGGTTCTTAGGCAATCTCCTTCACGGCTATAACATATAAAGCCGTGGGATGCATAAGGGCAATCACCACAGCTTTTAAATGGACCAACAAGACGAGGGGGCGGCTCAGGTCTTCCGGTACTCGTAAGGCATTCAGAATCGTAACAGGCAAATTTTCTATTTCGTTTGTATTTTACAAGCATATCGTATCCTTTCCGAAAACAAAAAGCCGGAGAATTAGGGTGCAATAACGCACTTTAATTCTCCGGCAATATCTGTTTTTCTATAGTTATTTTATTTTTTAATTCCTTTTATCATAAAATGATTTTGTATCATTTTGAGAGCTATATCTGAAAAATCATCTTCTGCATCAGTATTTTTCGCTGAAAAAGGGGGCTAAAATCATGCATTTTTAACCCCCTTTTTTGCTCATTTTTTACCCCTAAACCACTACATGTAGTGGTCAAACTCTATTTTCCGTCTTTCAAACCACTACGCTGCATCAGAATCACGCACTCAACGTGGGGCGAGTTGATGGAATTGATGTTATTTGTTTTTGCCCGTTCTCGAAAACATATCCACTACGTTTTTGGCACTATCGGTAGGTGGGAACATATCGACTCTTAACTATCACACCATTAAATACATTTAGTTAATAATTTCGCCTTTATTTTTAGCTGATTTTTCACGCCATTCTCGCCGCTCAGTAGTTGTCAGTTTCGTCCACTCTTTTTCTTCACCAATAATTCTTAAAGGTTCTTTCGAGCGATAAGAACGTGTTAAGTTACCAGGGAATTTTTTGTCAGTAACATTTGGGTCGTTTTCAAATTCACCTGTTGGTTCTATTATATAAATGCGTTCCCTTCCTTCTCCTTTTGCTAATGTTGCTGCAAGTCCTGCACCATTGACATTAGCAGTGAAATAAATGTGGTTCATTTTAAGTTCGGGTTTGTAATTTGAAATTCCACCCGCTGTCAGTAAATCACCAACTTTCAAATCTGCCTTTGTCCCATGGTAAAATGGACCTACATCAGTAGGTGCACCCTTAGCTGAATTTGACAATTCATAATTTCTTTTTGCATTCGCAGAATCACCCAACTCCTCATAACATTTGGCAATGTTTAAATATAACGTTGAGTATGCACTTTTAACATTATCATCATTTATCTTTAGGGCGCACTGTAGAGATGTCTCCATCCATTTTAATTTGTCTGTAATACTCTTTTGTATACGAGCTAAATGATAAGATGCGATAAATCTTTCATAGTCATCTGTTGCTTCGTGCCATGCTTTATGAAACATCGCAATCGCACCCTCACTGTTTCCACAGTCCTCCAATCCCATCCCACTCATGCAGATTTTAATAATAACGTTATTTGGATCAAATTTTTTATTCATCTAATCTTACCTCCAAATTAATTGAATGTTATGATGAGTATATCCAGAACTTCAACTGCTCAAGATCTTCTCCATTGGCTTGCCTTTTGCCAATTCGTCGATTAATGAAGCAGACCAAAATAATCACTATCCCAAATCCCCCAACAAATCTCACTAATATACTATCGAAGTATAGCAGTTGAAATTCAGAACG
>JAHDSB010000191.1 GCA_018433015.1 Clostridia bacterium
ATTCATATTACACCCTCTTAAAGAAGCACCTCCTCACAGACATCATAACTTTATGCAAAACTAAACACCACCTTTAATTTTGAAAAAGTAACTTCCACATGGAGTATCAAAGAGGATGGAATTTACTTTTTCAAATAAGGAGTGTATAATACATTATTTCCCTGACAACTAATATCTTGACAATTTTATTTCAACATGTTATATTAGACGTTGCCTGCTGAAATGATGGCATGGAGTCATGAAGGTAGACAATTGAGGAGGGGTGTCCGAGCGGTTGAAGGAGGCGGTCTTGAAAACCGTTGAACTCTTGCGGGTTCCGTGGGTTCGAATCCCACCCCCTCCGCCATAATAAAATTACCAGAAAATCATAATTGAATTTTTGGTGATAAAAGTGTATAATAGATAAAGTCAGTTTGTGTGGAGAGATGGCCGAGTCGGCTGAAGGCGGTCGCCTGCTAAGCGATTATACGGGCTTAAACCTGTATCGAGGGTTCGAATCCCTCTCTCTCCGCCATTTAAAATAATGTGCCCGTAGCTCAGCTGGATAGAGTACTTGACTACGAATCAAGGGGTCGCAGGTTCGAATCCTGCCGGGCACGCCATCTATGATAATTTATGGCCACTTGCTAGTTACTAGTTAAAAATGTAGTTACTGGTCAAGGGCCATTTTAATTAAATAATATTTTTCAAACTTTTAAGTGCGCCCGTAGCTCAGGTGGATAGAGCGGCGGATTCCTAATCCGCGTCTGCCGCAGGTTCGAATCCTGCCGGGCGCACCATCTTTATATATTTTAGAGTAATTAAGGTGTAGAAATGGATAGGCATGAATATTATATGAGAGAAGCTTTAAAAGAAGCAAAACTGGCCGGTGAAAAAGGAGAAGTCCCTGTGGGAGCAGTTGTAGTTTTACAGGATGAAATCATTGGACGGGGACATAATCAAAGGGAAATTGGAGATGACCCTACTGCCCATGCGGAAATCGTAGCCATACGTGAAGCTGGTAAGAAGCTTCAAAGTTGGCGCTTAACGGGAGCAGTTCTCTATGTCACCTTAGAACCATGTCCCATGTGTGCTGGGGCTATGCTTCAAAGCCGGGTTGAACGTGTGGTTTACGGTTTAGATGATCCTAAAGCTGGTTCAGCAGGTAGCTTAATCAATATTCTGCAATTTCCCGGATTTAATCATAGTGTCAAGATTATAGGTGGTATTTTAGCTGAAGAATCCCAAAAATTATTAAAGGATTTCTTTAAAATAAACGTGAGAAAAAATAAATTTATATAAGATAAATTAGTCATTTACTCAAAAGGTAAATGGCTTTTTTAGTAAATGATTTATTTGAATTTTGGTAACAAAAAATTAACAGTAGATAAATATAAAACTAACCTTAGTAGGTTAATATTTGATTAAAGGATAAAAAAGTTGAAAAGGAGAGGTTTTAATGAAGTTAAAGTTAGAAGCCGATTTACATACGCACACCATTGCCAGCGGGCATGCCTTCGGTACTGTAAAGGAGATGGCTGAATACGCTGCTATTAAGAACTTAAAAATGATTGCCATAACTGATCATGGACTGAATATGCCGGGAGGTCCCCATGAATATTATTTTTATAAGCTAATTGAGTTGCCAAGGTTTATAGATGGAGTAGAGATCTTAAGAGGTGTAGAAGCTAACATCATAGATGAAAAAGGAAATTTAGATATGCCCGAAAATATTCTAGAGAATTTGGATATAGTTTTAGCAGGTTTTCACAGCGATACTGGGTATCAATTAGGTTCTGTAGATCAGAATACTCGAGCTCTGATAGGAGCTATGCAAAATCCTTATGTTGACATAATTGCTCACCCAGGAAATCCTAAGTTCCCTGTGGATTTAGAAAAGATTGCTCATGCAGCAAAAATGACAGGAAAAGTTTTAGAAATAAACAACAGTTCCTTCACACAAAGTAGGCCTGGAAGCTTACCACGTTGTACAGAATTGGCAAAAGCAGCAGCTAGGTTAGGAAACTTAGTAGCTATAAATAGCGATGCCCATAATTGTTTTGAAGTAGGGGATGTAAATAAAGCTCTGGAGGTAGCAAGGATTGCTGGTCTAAAGAAAGAACAAATAATAAATACTTCGGCTAATTTAGTAAAAGACTTCATTAATAAAACTAGAAAGAGGAATAAAAAAATATCTTAGGATGTAAATGATAAAAATCCCTAATAAAGGGCTTTTTTTATAATCTTATTATCTACGGAAATGATATAGTTACCATAATTTTTTCTTTCTTTAAATATATTTTTTTGTTATAATGTATATCTGGGTATAAATGTGTATTGTACCTAAAAGATGCTTAAAAATATAATATGGAGAGATGGCCGAGTCCGGTTGAAGGCGCGCGACTCGAAATGTGTTGGGCAATGTGGAAACCATGTAGCCGAAAACCTTGATTTTATAGGGTTTTCCAAACCCTCGGAGTTCGAATAGAGATTGATTTTTGAGTTGTTCTATCCGAGTTCTATCCGAGGCAGTTTTACAAGTTAATAATATCTGGAGGAGTACCCAAGTGGTGAAGGGGTCGCACTCGAAATGCGATAGGTCGGCAACGGCGCGTGGGTTCAACCCCCACCTCCTCCGCCATGGAGCTGTTAATTTCAAAGATTAGCAGCTCCTACCTTTTTAAGCGGCAAAGACTTCTGAATAATCTTTGCTGTTTTTTTCTTGGATTCGTATTCCAAATGTCCATAGGTATTAACTGTTGTCCGAATGTCGCTGTGACCAACCCAATCCCTGATACGTTCCATAGGCACTTCATTGGCCATCATCAAGCCCACGCACGAATGTCTCAGATCATGGAACCTGACATGCGGCAATCCGGCTTTCTTGAGTAACTCCCGGTGCCTGTTGGTTATGTAACCCGGGTCGATGATTTCTCCCAAAGGATGGACGCAAAGATATCCAAGCCATTCGTTGCTGTATGAACTGCCGCAAAGCTTCCTCAGTTCCTTGTTCTCAGCTATTTTTGCTTTTATCCTTTCCTCTACATAAGGAATCAAGGGATAAGTTCGGTTGCTTAAATCCGTTTTAAGCTTATCGGAAGGGATATATATCTTTTGCTTATCGATCACTGCTGTCGTTACAGTGTGATTAGCCCGAAAGAATTTGTGCTGAAAATCAAATTGCGATTCCCTGGTGCCAACACACTCACTGCGTCGCATCCCATAAAAGCCGCCGAGCAATATAGGGATTTCAATAATATCTCCGACAATAAATTCGAGATAATACTGCATCTGTTCGGCATTGAGCGTCGCCGCATTATATTTCTCGATTTTGTGTAAGGTGATTGCGCTGTTTGGATTCACACTGATCATCTTTTTGCTGACGGCATAATTCAATACCTGGTTGATAACGGTGTAATCCTTGGCAACTGTAGCCTTCTTCTTGCCGTGTTTCAGCCGATAAGCGTAATGTCCCTTGAGCAGATCGGGCGTAATTTCCTGGACAGTGCATCCATAAGCCTTGAATGTCGGATACAGGTTTTGCTTTATGTTGTCTGCATATCCGGCCCAGGTATTGAGCTTAATCGTTCTGTCAAAATTAAAATCTTCCCCCACCACAATATTATCCGGGTGTCTGAATGCCAGCCATTCGTTCAATAAATCCGCGAACAAGGGATTTGCGGAATGGTTTTCATCGGAATCATCATGAGCAATGCTCTTTTCAGGCACTTCATGCTTAAACGTCTTATCCGCTACACCATTTTTCAGATCAAGCGAATATTGGATTCTGGTTGATAAGCATTTGCTTTCGGCTTCTGCTTCATTTTCCTCAATTGCAGAAAGCCCTGTTGAAATCCAAAGAGGCTTGCGCTTACCGTTCTGATCCTTTCGATTGAGAACGATGTAATAATATCCTTTCTTTGGTGTTATGAAGCCTCCAATTAATTCATCCTCGGTCAATCTGACCATTTTCAGCATTTGAGTGAGTTCCATATGGTTCCTCCTTTCGAATTATTCACTCACCTGCCGTTGACATGATGAGTGTATCACAATAAAAAAGGCTCGTAAAATGTGCAAATATCATTTTTTATTGGCTGTCGCTGCTTGTACCTATTCTCAGATAGCTAAATAAAAAAGGCTTGGGGATTTTATAAGCCCGCCCAACCTTTAAACATTCAATCTTATTTTCTTGTATCAAACCGTATCCTGTTTTTAGGCTAATGCCAAGAATTTCACACATTTGCTTTATATCAAGCACATCGGGATAGCCCTTTAGCATGATACGGTAGGCTTTTTCTTGGGATAATTTTTCATTAGCCATAGTAAGCCTCCTTCTCGTTTTTAATTACGCGCTATTTTCTATTTTGATTCGCGAAGCAGGAGATGCGCCTTAGTTTGGACGTGCATATATACTCACATGGATAGGCGCACCCCTACTCGCGTTTCTGTTTTGGTTTTATTACTTATGGCTTTATCCGGCAGACGGCGGTTGACCGTCTTCATAGGAATCTTACCTCTCCCAGGTTCTCTGCAAGCCGCCCCCATTGCGTGATCCCGCTTAAGCGGGGCTGTGGCTGGACGGAAGTATCATTATCCCTCCGTATGTGTCGCCGCCTTAAATGTAACCAGCATTTATTTACTGCATGGGTATTGACCGCTCGCACCCTTACCTTTATTCACTCCTCAATGGTGTGGATATTGGGACTGTGGTCTTGGCGTACCTGCAATCTGGCTTTCCTTCTCAAGGACATACGGGGAATGTACCGGATAAAAAACCTATTCAGTTATCAAAGTTCAGTTGAGGGGGTAGATGTATCCCTCTATCAATCAGCAGATTTTTGGGGCGATTCCGCAGGGGCTTATAAGAATTTTTTTATAAATTTTTCTATATTCTTTAATCCGCGATTAATTGAATCCCTAATAGTGCTTTCTCCAACTCCTTCAATCCGTGCAATTTGTGCTTTGCTCATATTCAAAAAGAAATGGGCATAAACACGCTTCGCCTGTTTTTCCGGGAGACTGTTGATTGCGGCATATAATTCTTGATTGCTCAGCTTTCTTTCAAAGATTTCATCCGGCGATAAAACCAGCAAGATGATATCCTTTTCAATACCGTCGCCAGCATCAAGGGAATAATATGCTTTGTATACACGCCTACGCTCGAAGTCTGCATGTTCCTTTCGATTAAACAGTTTAAATAGTTCCGCAATTTCATCTGTTACTTCAATGAAAAAGTCGGACTTATAGAACGGGTAGTAATCCCGCAAATTGATTCTTATCATATATGAACCCTCCGTTTTGATTTTTTTGTAAAGAAAAACCAAAACAGAGGAGGAGAGCGGCACCCGGACGAATACCTTAAAAATTTAAAAAAGCAGGGCTTGTCCACTATAAAAGATTGAATAAAAATGGATGAGTTCTTTCGACATACTAAAAGTCGTAAAAACAAATATTTTGTCAATAAGAAAACCGCAATTCGCTTATTGCAAATTGCGGTTTTCTGGGTTATACGGCATGTATTGGATTGTAGGATAATTGAATTTCGTATTCTATTCCATAAGAGTAGAAGGTAAATGTTCACATTGGAGAAGCTGGCATCGGCATCAATATGGCATCTATAACCCTTTACATCTACTATTTTAGCTTTTTTAACACGCATTCATTTTTCATTTGTCAGACCTCACTTACCTAAAATGAAAAACAGAAGTTATGATAATGACATCATCAATATCATGGTCACATTATGTCGAAATTCATATGATTTCGTATTATTCTCATATTAGTAATTAAATTCCTTATATGCACACAAAAAAACCTGCCACTAAGGGCAGGTATAGACACATGTAGTTTCTGCGGCAGCCAGGCTATCATAGTGCTGTGGAACAGCACCGTAGACCCTTTGGCTTTGCGTCCCTGCCTTTCGACAGGTTTGCCCTTAGCGCTAATAATTCATTTTTATAAAATAACTTACAAAAGTTTTCAACTAAGTGAGCTTTGATTTATTGATTATACACTATTTAGAATGTAAAAAGTTCCAATTTGCTATTCTAATTTTGTAGATAGCCAATACACAAATAATACTGTTGGTTTTATTAGTCGATTCATAATCCTTTGTGATAGTCGTGAGATGGGGATCAGACCAAAAGCCGCAGCCTCTTGAAAGCTACAGGTGAAAAAAGAAGTATAATAAAGGCCTATAAGAAACTAAGTTTTTACCAAATAAGAAACACTTGAACTATTTGTGCGTTTTGTATTGATTTATGACGTTATAACGAATAAAATAAGTAAAGTAGACTGTTAAATTTTACAGGTGGGATGTTGAGTGATGGATTACATTACAGCCCAAGAGGCTGCAAAAAAATGGAATATTTCAGTGCGTAGAGCTCAACTTCTATGCGCTGAAGGTCGAATTGCAGGAGCTATAAAACATGCATCTGTGTGGTTTATTCCCCAAAATGTTGAAAAGCCTGCTGACGGAAGAGCAGGGCGAAAGTCACCAAGAAAGAAATGATATTTGGGATCGATTTATTTTGCGGAGATTGAAGCATGTATGGTTAAATTAACAGCGAGGACTTGTTTCTAACACGTGGTTAACAAGCCAAGAGAAGACAATGAAATAAATTTGGGAGGATTATTTAAATGAGTGAAAAACTACAACGCTTTACCAAGCTTTTAAGGGACATGTTTGAGCTGGAAAAATCAGACCTTGATTTTGGCATATACCGTATTATGAATATCCGTAAAAACGAGATAAATAACTTCATTGAAAATACTCTTTCAGGTGAGGTTAGTTCTATATTATCAAAATATGCTACTGATAACAGCGAAGTTAGAAAGCGTATCGAAGAAATTGAGAAGCAATGTCAAAGTGTTGGTGTAAAGGTTGAGGACAGCAAGCTAAGAGAAGAATATGCAGAATATAAAGTATTACTTGATTCTGGAACGGGAGTTGCTGAGCTGGAAAGCGATGTTTATTCAGCTCTTTATAATTTTTTTAGCCGCTATTATGATGAGGGAGATTTTATCAGTAAACGCCGCTATAAAGAAGGGGTTTATGGTATTCCTTATGAAGGGGAAGAAGTAAAGCTCTACTGGGCTAATCATGACCAATACTACATCAAAACCAGTGAAAACTTCAGGGATTATTCTTTTAAGGTGGATGTGCAAGGAGTAAAATTTACGATACATTTTAAACTTGTAGATGCTGACACCGAGCAAAACAACAATAAGGAAAGCGACGATAAAAAGCGTGAATTTATACTGCTTAATGAGAATTTCTTAGAAGCAAACGGTAATGAGCTTATCATAAGATTAGAATATCGTCTTGCCACAAAAGAGCAGGATGACAAAAATAAACTAAAGGATAATTCAAAGCTGAATAAATCCGCTGTTGATAAAATAAAGGATGCTGTTTCGGGCAATGCCGATTTCAAACGGTTTATTTGGGCTGTCAGCGCACCGGCACCAACAGAAAAAAATAAAACAAGGACAATTTTGGAAAAGCACCTGGAGGCTTATGTTGCAAAGAATACCTTTGATTATTTTATTCATAAGGATTTGCGCGGATTCTTGAACAGAGAACTTGATTTTTACATAAAGTCTGAGATTATGCATCTGGATGATCTGGACACCGATAATGAAGTGAAAGTAAATGCTTACTTGGCCAAAGTGAAGGCCATTAAGAAGGTAGGACGCATTATTATCGACTTTTTGGCACAAATAGAGGAATTTCAGAAAAAGCTTTGGCTGAAGAAAAAGTTTGTGGTGGAAACAAACTGGTGTATCACCCTTGATAAGATTGACGAGAGCTTCTATCCTGAAATCGCCTCAAATGATGGACAACGGCAGGAATGGGTGGAGCTTTATGCTATTGATAAAATTGATGGTGACTTAATGTCCGTAGCCTATTCCAATCCACTTACAATAGAGTTTTTGAAGCAGAACAAAAACCTTGTGTTGGATACAAAGCATTTTAGCAAGGAATTTAAAGAGCGGCTTATTGCGAGCATTGACAATTTAGATGAGAAGACAAATGGATTGATGATTCACAGCGAGAATTTTCAAGCTCTGAATCTGCTGCAAGAAAAGTATCGGGGAAGGATTCAGTGCGTGTACATTGATCCGCCGTATAATACGAATGCAAGTGAGATTATTTATAAGAATGGATATAAAAATAGTTCATGGCTTAGCTTGATTGGAGATAGATTACATTTAAGCAGAAAGCTATTGCTACAATCAGGTATTAAATGCATAACTATTGATGATGTCGAAATGAAAAGGCTAAGTATCTTATTAGATGATATTTTCGGTGAAGATAATATACTTGGGACTATCGTAATAAAAAACAACCCTTCAGGAAGATCGACACAAAAGGGGATATCAATAGCTCATGAATATGCGATTTTTATAGCCAATGGCCCTTCAACTAAAATAGGGAGATTAGACAGGACAGAAGATCAAAATGCAAGATATGATGAAAAAGATGAAAAAGGCTATTTTGAATGGGTTAATTTTAGAAAACATGGAGGTTTCAAAGCAGAGTCACCTTCTATGTTTTATCCAATTTTTATTAATAACAGTACAGGAAGTATGCGAATACCTAATATTGAGTGGGATGAAGAAAAGAAAAAGTGGGAATTGATGGAGAATCCACAGGAAGGTGAAACGATCTCATTACCTATTGATGAAAATAATATTGAACGTCGTTGGAAGTGGGGTGTTGACCGTGTTTTATCAAATCCAACTGAATTTTGCATTCGGAATGATAGGAATGGTATACCTTCCGTTTATGTAAAGGCACGTTTGAATGATGAAGGAATACTTCCCTTAACTTGGTGGGATAAAAAAGAATATTCTGCTACTGCATACGGTACAAACCTATTAAAAAATATTTTTATGGATTTGAATGTTTTTTCGTATCCGAAATCTATTTTTGCAGTAATTGATTGTTTGAGAGTGTGTAATATAACTGATGATAGTGTCATTTTAGACTATTTTGCAGGCTCCGGTACTACCGGGCACGCAGTAATTGACCTAAACCGTGAGGACAATGGAAATCGCAAATATATCCTTGTTGAAATGGGAAACTATTTTAATACTGTTACAAAGCCAAGAATTAAAAAGGCTGTTTACTCGAAGGATTGGAAGGATGGCAAGCCACAAAACAGAAATAATGGAATTTCACAAATTTTCAAGTATGTCTGGCTTGAGAGCTATGAAGACACTTTGAACAATATTGACCTTGTTCGTTCAGCAGAGCAGGAAGGCCAGTTTAGACAGAATTCCATGCTGTTTAACGAATACCTTGTATCTTATATGCTGGATATCGAAAGTAGAGGCAGCTTGCTTAGTCTTGAGCGATTCAAAGCGCCGTTTGACTATAAAATGAACATAGTCGAAAACAATGAGATGAAAGAAACAAATATTGACCTTGTAGAAACATTCAATTATTTACTCGGCCTTACCGTGCTGCGCCAAAGTGCTGTTAACCGCTTTAATGCTGCCCCTGACGATAAGGGCCAATATGAAAATGCTGTAAAGCTTATAGCAGACAAGGAAGGTAAATATGCATTTAAGCAAATTGAAGGTGTTATGCCAAATGGAGATAATGCCTTGATAATTTGGCGTACCCTTTCCGATGATTTAGCATCAGATAATGCTGCATTGGATGCTTTCTTTATCAAGCACTGCCTTAACCCGAAGAACAAGGAATTTGACATTATATTTGTTAATGGCGATAACAACCTTGAGAACCTTCGTAAAGATAGTGAGTGTTGGAAAGTTAACTTGATTGAAATTGAGTTCGGAAAAAGAATGTTCGAGGGGGCCTAAGAATGGCAGTAAAAAAGGCTAAAAAATCAAAAAAAACGATAAATCTAAATGACTGCCTTGTTTTAAACAAGTACTTCCTCTCACTATTTGGGAAATCAGATTTCAAAGGCCTTACTGATGACATGAAGTCTGCTGATTTGGAAGGGTACAACGAGGAGAATACATCGTACTTTTATGAGTTTATCGTCCGCAAGTATGTAAAGCTTGGTTTTCTTAATAAGGAAAAGCTAAAAGAATATGATGAAAATATCTACCGCTATGTTTCTCAAATTGGAGAGCGCCGTGGTGGGCTTACTCTTAAATATTTCCAGTATCTTGCACTGCTTTTTACCGAGATGTATCTTGAAAGATACTTTCTGGATAGAAAAAACTTTATTGCGGATTTAAATACATTTTTGGTTGAGTTTAGCTCTGAATTTGATGGAGAAAATATCGAGAGCTATACAGAGGAAAGTTTAAACAAGCTTGCGTATATGTGCGCCACCGGAAGCGGCAAGACGCTTATTATGCATGCAAATATTCTGCAATATCAGCATTATTTCAGAAAAGCACAGGAGTATAATAAGAGTTTGACACTAAACAAAATTATTCTCCTAACGCCGAATGAAGGCTTATCCAATCAGCATATTGAGGAGATGAAGCTCTCCAATATTCCATGCCGTATTTTTGAGAAGGATGCGTATATATTTGGGGATAAGGATGATGTGCTTGTTATAGATATTAATAAACTTGAGGAACAGGGCAAAGTAAAGACTGTTTCGGTAGACAGCTTTGAGCAAAATAATCTTGTATTGGTTGATGAAGGCCACAAGGGACTCTCAGGCAATGTCTGGTATGATTTCCGGAGCCGCTTGTCTGAAAACGGATTTTCCTTTGAATACTCAGCCACTTTCAAACAGGCTATCAAAGAGGATAAGTCAAAATCAGATGAAGAACCCCTTGCTTATCAATATGGCAAGGCGATTATATTTGACTATTCCTACAAATATTTCTATAACGACGGTTATGGAAAGGAATACCGTATTTATAACTTGAGAGAAAGCTTTGGAGCGGAGCAGCGTGATTTATATTTAACCGGCTGCCTGCTTAGTTTTTATCAGCAAATGAAGATATACAAAAGTAACAAGGCAGAGTTACTACCTTTTAACATTGAAAATCCCCTGCTTGTGTTTGTAGGCAATAGTGTAAATAAAACCGTTAGCAAGGATGAATTGACAGATGTGCAGGAAGTCCTGGCTTTTATTAATGAATTTACATCAAACAAGGAAAAGACTATTGGCCGCATAAAAATGTTGCTTGATGATAATACCGGGCTGCTTGACGAAAAGGGGCACGAGCTGTTTTACGGTGATTTTTCGTACCTACAGAAGCTATTTAATAGGGATGCAGAAGCTGTATTCGATGATATGTTAAAAATAGTATTTGACACCACTTCCACAGGCAGGCTGCACCTTGTAAATCTAAAACAGCTTGGCGGTGAAATAGGTTTGCGGATTGGCAGTGACAATGATTTCTTTGGTGTTATCAATGTTGGCGGCGATGCTGAACTTATTAAAAATATTGAAAAAGGAAAAACAGGTATTGTAACTGACGAAAACCAGTTTGAAAATGAATCGCTGTTTAGAAAAATTAATGATAAAAATTCTAAAATCAATATTCTTATCGGGTCTAAAAAATTTACGGAAGGTTGGAATAGCTGGCGTGTTTCTACCATGGGCCTTATTAACTTTGCCAAAGGAGAAGGTTCCCAGGCTATCCAACTTTTCGGGAGAGGCGTGCGGCTAAAGGGGTATGGAAACAGTCTCAAGCGCAGTTCTAAGCTTGATTATAATGTTACGCCACCAAAGTATATTAGAAAGGTTGAGACGCTCACTATTTTTGGTGTTAAAGCCGATTATATGGCGCAATTTAAAGAATACCTTGAAAAAGAAGATATTGCGCTTAATGATTCGATCAGAGAATTCAAGCTTCCGGTGGTTAGCCGATTTAATGATGTCAAGGATAAGCTGAAGGTTATAAAGGTTAAAGACGGCATTAATTTTAAAAAGCAGTCGAAACGCCTTGTGCTTACCACACCTACTGATGAGTTTATGAACAATCTCGTAAAAAATAAGATAAAGATTGATTATAATGCCAAGATACAAAGCCTTACCTCTACTGTAAGCATGGAATTACAGTATCAGAAAGATGAGGTAGTATTGCAGCCACAGCATCTGGCATTTTTAAATCTTGATACGCTTTACATTGAGCTTCAGAGATATAAAAATGAGAAGGCTTATTATAACGTAAGCATTGAAAAGACAGTATTACCAGAGATTCTAAACATAAGCGGATGGTATACACTATTCATTCCAAAAGCATTGGTGGAAATGGACAGCTTTGAGAAAATTGGCAGAATAAATGATATATGCATTATGCTGCTTAAAAACTACCTGGATAGATTTTTTAAATACTACAAAGCCCAGTGGGAAGCGCCATATTTGGTATTTGGTGACTTGAAGGCTGATGATAATAACTTCATAGATGAGTACAGTATTACACTGTTCAACGGAGAGCAATTTGACGAGTTTGAAAAACTGTTTGAAGGCATAAAGGAAGTGCTTATTAATAATAGGCGCTTAAACAAATACGAGGATAAGCATCTGAATTTTAGATATTTTGACTTTTACAGCCACCTTTATACACCGCTTATATCTATTGATAAAGGTATACGGATAGAGGTCTCGCCTGTCAGTCTTAATAGCGATGAAAAGTTATTTGTTGACAGGTTAAAGAAATATTGTGATGACAACCCATCGGCTTTTACTGAAAAAAGAATGTACCTGTTGCGTAATAAGAGCAAGGTTGGCATGGGATTTTTTGAAGCAGGAAATTTTTATCCGGACTATATTATGTGGATTGCTGAAGATGAAAAGCAGTATATAACCTTTATTGATCCAAAGGGCATTATGATGTTGGAAAGAAATATCAATAATCCTAAAATACAATTTTACAAAACAATAAAAGACCTTGAAGCACGGTTACAGCCGACCTGTACAGATAAACAAATTATTCTCAATTCGTTTATTATGTCCGGCACAAGCGCTGCAGATGCCAGTGCATTTTATGGTGTAAAAAGACAAGAATTTGAAAGCAGAAATGTGCTTTTCATAGAGGATGATGATTGTATGGAGAAGATGATGAGCAAAGTATTTCCGGTTTAAATGGTATTGTGAATATATATCTTGACAAGGCTTTTGCTGAGGAAGAATTAAATACCTTAATAGCCACTATCCGTTTTATTGGACACCTCTTGTGATAAAATACAATCATCAAGAGGTGTTGATATATAATATGAGATTGTCTGTTAAATAAACATATATTGCCATGATAGGGAGGGAGGAAACATATGTCAGACATTAACATACCTGTTGAATTTACATCAGATGAAAAGGGTTATTATGATAGGCAATGCCCTAATGAAAAGTGTGAATATATTTTTAAAATACATATGGAAGACTGGAAAGAAAAAGTATCTGACGAACAAGTATTTTGTCCTATGTGTGGACATGTGAATGATAATATAAAACTTGACCACTTCAGACCGTTTTGACAATGAATTAATTTACCACCTAACATGAATCTCCTTGTAAAATAGAGTCATTATTTTACGAGGAGGAATGAAAGGTGTGGTTATTGAAGTGGACATGTATTCATCAATTCGTAAACGTTATTCAAACGGTGAGTCTATCAGGTCCATTGCAAGATCAATGGGTATAGCTAGACAGACCGTTAAAAAATATTGCGAAGGCTCTACTCACCCTGAAGTAAGGAAAGAGTACCAACGTGCCCCCGATGTTATTACTGATGATGTTAAGAATTTTATTCTCTCCTGTTTCAAAGCAGATGAGGAGGAGCAACTAAAAAAGCAAAAGCATACAGCAAAAAGAATTTATGACAGATTAGTTTCTGAGATGAAGTTTTCAGGTTCATACTCTGCCATTCGTATAGCTGTTAGGCAGTTAAAATCAGAACGTACAGTTCCTCCTCAGAGTTGTGTCCCCCTGGCTTATGCGCCAAGTGAAGCTGTTCAAGTTGATTGGGGTGAAGCCACAGCCTATTTGGATGGTCAGAAAACAAAGTTATATATTTTCTGCGGGAGACTATGCTATAGCTGTGATATCTTTGTCCAGGTATACAAGTCACCAAATGAAGAAACATTTCTTGAAGCACAACAGTTAATGTTTGATTTTTTCGGCGGCGTACCAAAACGTATAATCTTTGACAATGCTAAAGTTGCTGTTAAAGAAGGCTTTGGAATATATGCAAAGCCCCAGGATAGATATCTTTCCTTTAGTGCTCACTATGCCTTTAGTACGGACTTCTGTAATCCTGCCAAGGGAAATGAAAAGGGCTTAGTCGAGAATCTAGTTGGTTATGGCAGAAGAAACTTCTTGGTTCCAGTCCCTAGAGTTAAAGACATAGAAGAACTCAACAGAAAACTCTGGAAAGACTGCCTAGCATACCGCAACAGTCATAAAGTTGAAAGAAGAGAACATCCCGTAAGTGTCATGTATCAGGAAGAACTAAAAAATCTAAACGTAATTCCACCATATCGTTATGACACTAGTAAAACAGCAATAGCTAGAGTTGATGACTTTTCAACTGTACGCTACGAGAAGAATAACTACTCAGTACCTACTAAGTACCTCCGCAAAGACGTCACAGTTAAGGGATATGCTAACTCCATATGTATTTTACATAATGGTTGTGTCGTAGCCACCTATCCACGTTACTACGGGTTTGGTTACACCCAATATCGGCTAGAACATTATATCGATCTCTTAGAACGAAAGCCACGGTCAGTATTTAATGCTAGACCAGTGAAGGAAAACGTTACTAAAGAGTTGATGGATTGGGGCAGCCAACTTCCAGGGGGTAACAAGGAAATGGTTAAGCTTTTAAGGCTATGTGTGGATTACGGTGAGGAAAGGATTCTAGCAATCAAGCGCCTTATTCCTAGCCACATTGTTCCCACTGTTGACATGGTTAGAACTTATCTAAATGAACCCGTTGAATCCCCTGTTATTTATTTAAGCAATGAGATAACAGTATGTAATGCGGATCTAACTAAATATGACAGAAAGTATGGAGTTGCAAATCAATGAAAAATACAAATGCACAAACCATTGAATTATATTCCAAGCAGCTAAGAACTCCAACCTTCAACAATTATGCTGATGTCATACGGCAGCTAGGATCTGATAAAGGATATGAAAACTTCCTTATTTCCCTCTTAAAACTGGAATTAGATTCCCGTATGGAAAGCAGTCGTAAAAGAAGAATCAAAGCAGCTGACTTTCCCTACCTAAAAACAGTAGATGAATTAGACTTTAGTCGCTTTGAACATATTTCAGAAGCATTTATACATGAACTTGCAAGCTGCGATTTTGTTAGTAAACACCAAAACATAGTAATGATTGGTAACCCTGGCACTGGCAAAACCCATCTATCAATAGCACTGGGCATCAAAGCTTGCATGAACGGCATGAATGTTAAATTCTATACGGCAGCTAATCTATCGAATGAACTGATAGAAGCACAGGAGTACAAAAAGCTAATTAAACTAGAAAAGAAGCTTGCCAAAGCAGAACTCCTAATTATTGATGAACTTAGTTACCTAACCTTTAACCGTCACCAGTCTGAGCTGCTATTTAAGGTCATTGCAGATAGATCTGAACGGCAAAGTGTTATCGTATCAACAAACCTAAAGTTCTCTGACTGGACTAGTATGTTTGAAAACACTACTATGGTAACAGCTCTGGTTGATAGACTAACCTTTAGATCTCATGTATTAAATATGAACTCAGAGCGCCCATACAGAGCTGAATTCTCAGAGAAAATTAGCTAAGCAAGTAAAGTTGCTCTCAGGGAAATACTGCATGCCAGTGTTTCCCTATATTTAGACTTTTAGTGGTAAACTTTTTGATTGTCAAAAGTAGCTAAAGTGGTAAATTTTTTCAGTGTCATATTTTCTTAAGTGGTAAACTTTTTCGTTGTCAGTAATGGTAAAATAATTCAATGTCAAGTGGTAAAGAAATTCATTGACATTCACATGGACATACCGCAACGTCTGATCAGTGGTACACTCATGATCAGATTGAGGCTATTCAGGAGATAGCTGCCAGTTACGCTCAGTCTTACATCAGCAATGAATTGGATAAGATGTTTGGGAAAATGGCACGCAGTATGCGTGGGAATAAATATGTTCAAATTACTTATAAACCCGGCAAAAAGATATCATTTGTGAATAATCCCATAGGACAAAGACCGGAATGGGAATTGGAGATAACTTGTGAAAAGTGCCAGACCCGATACAGCGTGATTGGAAGTGCTTATTTTTGTCCATGCTGCGGACATAATGCCGTTGAGCGTGTTTTTAATGAATCTTTAGATACAGTTCAAAAGATGATTGAGTCTTTTGAAGAAATATTCAGTACCTTCGAAAAAAGCTATGGCAAAGATAAGGCTGAATCGATGTGTCGATCAATGATAGAAGGCACATTGGGTGATATTGTTTCAGCTTTCCAAAAATATGCAGAAGAAATTTATAAGCAAATTATACCGACTAAAAAGGTTCGAGTTAACGACTTTCAAATAATTGAAAAAGGCAGCAACTTATTCAAAGAAGTTACCGGAAAGGGCTATGATTCATGGCTTTCTCATGATGAAATTGAAGATATAAATATGTTATTTCAGCAAAGGCACATTATTGAACACAATAATGGTTTGATCGATGAAAGATATATACAAAACTCAGGAAATATATCATACAGGGCAGGTCAACGAGTTATTGTAAAAAATCAAGACGCTATGAGGTTGCTTAGATACGTAAGGAAACTGTCAGATGGTCTTAGTAAATTAGGGGTTTATAATAAGTATAGGAATGGAGATGATAGGTTGATTGATCGACGCGCCGTTTATGGTGTGAAATTCCCTGATGACGAAGATTTTCAGAATTTAGTTATGGATGTGCATATTCACAAAGGCAATCTACGCTTCTTGTCACCTCCAGATAGAGGTCACGAAAATACAGGCAAGCTCGGTACTTGGATTTCTGACCATACCTGACAGCCGGAGAGTGGCTGTTCAAAATATGTACGATTGAGGACTTTCGAGATAAATATTATAAATTCGTTTGCGATGGTGCAGTGATAGCGAAAGTTATACAAAAATTTTCAATTAAGTGGTTTTGGCTTATTCAGTATACATTATTTTAGACAGGGAAAAAGCAAAAAGTAACAATTTGCTATTTTAATTTATGGATAACCAATCTTACTGTTTGTTTTGTTAATCGATTCATAATCTCTGCTTATTTTATCTTGGAGCATCAAAAATTAATAGAAAGAAGAATACAAGCCACTCGAATTGGATAAAGGGCAGCAAAACAGGTAGATGAGAAGGTAATGTAAAAAAGAGCTGGGAGCAAAGCCAAACCGATTACGATAAGCTATTTCAAGAGGTTGTGGCGATTGATAAGGGTTTTAACCCCTTTATTTATGAGATACGTCAAATAAAGCCTCCACAAAATAGGGAATGGCAGAATTTAATGCTACAAGCAAAGAGTGATAATCTTTTTGCAAATCAGCGCATTTTTAAAATGTATTTTCGGCTGTATATTTTGGCAAATTTAGTTTTTAAAATAAACCTCACTAGGAATGGACATAATATTAAAAGTAAATCTTTATCAAGGTGGGAAAATAATGCGTCATTTATTTAAGTTTCTAAACCAAAATAAACCTAAACTTAGAGAATTTGATCCGACAACAGTTCAAAGAATTAAAGAAGGTGCTTATTTAGTCAAGGTAATAAGCGAAACCGAAGTAACTGCCCGTAAATGTGAGTTCTATTCCGGTAATTGTACTGACCAAGAAATTGCTAAGTTTTTTAATGATCAGGCCGAAAAATTAAAAAAAGTTAAAAATTTATTACAGGAATATTATGAAAGTATGACCAAGGAGTGAGTAACTAGTGAAATTTACCGATATGGATATGCTTCAAGATTATGAAAAAGATGCAAGAATGGCTGTTTTAGCCTATTCATTAATTCAAACTGAGGTTATTGATCCTAAATTAAGGCTAATAATGAGTGAAGCACATAATCAAGCTGCTAAGGCTCAAAAAGACGCTGCCGATCTAGTTCTATCCAGAGGCGACCGCCCATAGAATTCTTGAATTGCCCACAGAAACTTGAGTGTTAAAATTTGATGTATTTCCATGCCTTACTAGGTGGAAAAAACTAGGCAGTGTAAAACGAATAATAGGGGTTGGATTATTTATACTTTGAACAATGAGGTTTATTGGGTGTACAAGAGGCTTATTCCTTAACGTTTCTCCTGATAAGGAGAGTATGTTAGTACTACCGAAAAATGTCCAGAAGTTGCTAGCGCTAATTATCCTAAGACTGACGGATAAACTGACCAAAGTAAGAAAGCCGGTCAGTCTGTCCATCAGTTTGTAGGAAACTTTATTTTTCCATCGCCATAAATGATAGAATATCACCTCTGGCTTCATAAAGTTTTTCCTTAAAGAGCATTTTGAACCAAGTTCTTCAACTAATTGGGTGGCCAACGGAAATAATGACAATTCCTCCTCAATGACCCGTTTAACCATCCGGTCATCGATGATACGGTGACCGTTTTGAGCACCGTAAAATTAATGCGTGGGTACATACTTTGTTAATCAGCCTGGCTGTGCCGCTGGAAAAACGGTAGATGTCATTAATAGCCTGGTCGGAAAAGATTTCCAGGGTAGCTCCGGCATAAGCCAAATGCTGTTTAATATAGGCATAGGCTCCTACTACAGAGCGGTCTCATTATCCGCTGCTTAAGCCTGCAGCCGGATTCATCACGAACTGCTTGACCTTTAGTCCCCTACTAACGCTATGAATTAGCAGGTATTGAGCAAGTCGTTACAGAAGAATCTCTTTTTATATGCACTCTGTTTGCCGCTTCAGAAGATTATTTTACTTTAAGCCAGGTTTTTTTAGTCTCTCAACCCCCATGTAAGCGGTCAAGTAAAATGATCGTTTTTTGGCCACAAATTGACCGTCTGTTTGATCGGCTATCATCTTAAATTGACGTTGTTATCTTATAGCGTTAACCATTTTTTGTGGATGCTGTGGATATTGTGGATAACTTCTAGTAAGATCACAAGATCGTCTTACGATTCTTCAGTCGGTAACCTTCACCAGTCATATTGAAGATCTCACATTTGTATACCAGCCTATCTAAGATTGCGGTAGTAATGACTTCATCTCCCAGGAAACCACTCCATTCACTAAAGCCTTTGTTGGATGTAATAATTAGCGAAGTCTTCTCATGCATTGCTGCAATAAATGTGAATAATAAATTGGATTCTGTTTTACTCACAGGCAAGAAGCCGACTTCATCAATGATTATCAGGTGTGCCTGATACAAGTATTTCAGCTTTCGCTTTGAGGACGCTGTAATATCCGCTGTTTTAAGTATTCTGATTAAATCATCCAGGCAGAGAAATGAGACGATGTATCCTTTGTGAAGCGCCATGTAACCAAGGGCCGTGGCCAAGTGCGATTTTCCAACGCTTGGGGGTCCCAAAAACATAATATTGTAAGCTTGTTCTATCCATGTAAAATCGGATAACCTGAGCATCTGCTCTTTTGTAATGCTTTGTTGAAAGCCAAAGTCGAATTCTTCAAGTGTTTTCATTTGCGGCATTCCTGACCGCTTGATTCGATTTTCTGTTGCCTTTTGGTCTTTGAGGCGAATCTGTTCAGCTAGAAAGAGATCAATACTTTCCAAGGGACTGTGTTCCCCTTGAAAGAGAATCTGAAAGTCTACTTTTTCAAGACGGAGTTTTGTCATCATGGTATCAACGGAGTGGGATATTTTTGTCTTCATGCTGATCCACCAACCCGTTCATACTCTTTAATCGACCGTTTTTGTGTAACGACAGCGGCAGCCTTTGGATTGGTTATGGTCTTGATAGAAGGGATTACATCGACAAGATTATCCTCAGCCTTTTGGCTTTTAAGATAGACTACCGTATCACGAAGATCGGTAGCACTATAGATTTCCAGTGACATACAATAGGCAATTGACTTTTTGATCAAATCAACTTCGTGATGGCGGGCAAGGTCTATGACTAGCTGGCTCTGCTCTTTAAAATAGCGCGGTTTCAAGACTCTCATGGTTTCAAAGTAACGCTGATATTCTTGGCCGAAAATCTCACACAAATTCTGTAGATAGCGAACAGCACTTTGCTCATGATTTTTTCTGTGGGAAGGAAGTTTTATGAGCTGACCTTTCTCCTTTGAAATGGTGTGTTCTGCGATAATATAGTCACCAAAGACCTGCTCAATGATAAGCTTTTCGCCTTCAACCCTTAGTATGACATCGTTTTCTTTACCAAATGTCCCTTGTGGCAC
>JAHDSB010000016.1 GCA_018433015.1 Clostridia bacterium
CAGGAGGATATCTCTATCCTTTTTTAGGTAAGATGTCTATATTATTGATTAGCAGTAAATATTTTTTTAAAATTTAGGTTCAAATCTAATGAGAGCTTTGTGATTTTTAGGGAAAAAACTAATTATGCAATTTACTCATATTATAAATTTATCACCATCTCTACATTTTCAAGTTTAATTTTATAGTAAATTAAACAGAAAGTCCTAGAAAATATAACTTTTCCGGGACTTTTTATTATAAACACTCACTTGAGCCACTTGAGCTATTATTTTGCTAAACTTGAAATCTGCCATAATAATTTCTATAAGAATAATGACAATCTTATTATTGAAATTTCTAGAAATTATATTACAAAAATAGATAAAACTATCCCAGGCCGTTTCTCTCTGGGATAGTTTTTATCCTATTTTTTCACTTTAAATTATTATATCTGCAATCATTTCCCTTTGCTTCACAATAAGGGCATCCAACGCATTTAACACCTTTTCTTTTCTCTCTAACGAACATGGCAATTGAACCGGCTATAATTGCAAGTATAACTAACGTTACTATCACATTTGTCATCATATATTTACCCTAAGCACTTAATCCTATATTTTTGTGTAACCTCTTCTGTTCCTGGTGTTGCCCTTTTCTCATAAGGTAAACAACATAACCAATCAATGAAGCTACAACAACTAAACCCGGTAAGAAACCTCTAGCTAAAGCACCTGTTGTAATCAAAGTTCCTACCTGATTAATTATAAATGCCACAACATAACCCGTACCAAATTGGAAGGCAACAGCACCCCATAACCAACTTTTGTTCTCCATTTCAGAGTTCATGGCACCAATAGCAGCAAAACATGGGGGCGTATATAAATTAAATGCCAAGTAAGCCAATGCAGTTACAGAAGTTAAGCCCATAACCTCAGCCACACTAGCGCTTCCAGATATGAGAGCATATTCTTCTACATCGATAAAATTAGTAATTGAATATACAACCGCAAGGGTTGCAACAACATTTTCTTTTGCAATAAAACCAGCTATCGCTGCAGCAGCCAATTGCCATACACCAAATCCAAGTGGTATTAATAATATTGCAAACGGTGATGCAATAGTGGCAAGAATACTAGTGCTCTCTGCTCCTTCTGCAACAACTTCAAATGACCAATTAAAAGTCTGCATTATTTGTACAGCTGCGTTACAAAGAAGTATAATTGTCCCTGCTTTAATAATAAATGCTTTTGCTCTAGAGAGCATAGAAATTGTTGCTCTCTTGATGCTGGGGAACCTGTATTCAGGCAATTCCATTATAAAAAATGATCTTGCATTTTTCTCCCCTGTAATCCTCACTACAATTAGAGCACCCAAAATGATAAGACCAATACCTAAGAAGTACATCAATGTTCCAGCCCAAGAGGCATCATTGAAAAATACCCCGGCAAATAAAGCAATAACTGGAAGTTTTGCGCCACACGGCATAAAAGGTGTTAACATTGCCGTAGTTCTTCTTTGTCTTATGTTTTTAATCGTTCTTGTTGCCATAATCCCTGGGACACCACATCCAGTACCGACAATTATTGGGATAATTGACTTTCCTGACAAACCAACTTTTTTTAAGTACCTGTCCATAACAACAGCGACACGTGCCATATAACCACAATCTTCTAGTAATGCAAGCAGGAAGAAAAGCACCATAATTAATGGTAGAAATCCAACTACTGCGCCAACACCACCAATAATCCCGTCTAATAAAAGGGCACTAAGAACCGGTGAGATATTTTCCCCCAATAAACCTTCAACTAAACCATAAAAAGAATCAATCCAACCCACAAAAGTATCTGCTAGCAATGGCCCTAAATGGGTTAGTGAAATTGAGAACACTGCCCACATGACAACAGCAAAAATTGGAATGCCTAACCACTTGTGAGCTACAATGCGATCCACAGCATCTTGCCTTGTCTGACTACTATTGCTAATCTTCTTATTTTCAACTTTGGCTACTATACTTTTAACAAATTCAAAGCGTTTTCTATCAGAAGCCTCTACAGCACTTCTATTACTCCTATCAACTCCTGTAGTATCAAAAGGAACTTTCTGAGTTGAACCACTTACTTTTACAGTCGCTGAAATTAATTCTTTTAAACCGTTATTTCCGCTTTGTGTTGAAACAGTTTCGACAACTGGACAGCCCAGCTTACTGGATAATTTAGATACATCTATAACCGTTCCCTTTTTCTTGTTGAGATCGCTTTTGTTTAGTGCAACAACTACTGGAATCCCAAGTTCCAAAAGTTGGGTTGTAAAGAATAAACTTCTGCTTAGATTGGTAGCATCAACAATATTAATGATTACATCAGGATTCTCATTCTTAACAAAGCTACTTGTAATATTCTCTTCTGACGTAAAGGGTGACATAGAATATGCTCCTGGAAGATCAACAACTGTAATATCCGTATTTGTATTATTAAGACTCTTTTTAATGTCACCTTCCTTCTTCTCAATGGTTACTCCTGGCCAGTTGCCCACACGCTCAACCTTGCCTGTTATCGCATTAAACAACGTAGTCTTTCCACTATTTGGATTACCTGTTAGTGCGACTTTCATACATAAATCCTCCTTATTATTTTAATTTGTTAGGCTAAACTAACATTCAAAGCGTACTTATCCCCTGATTTTGATAAAATTAATATTATTCGAAAAAGTTAGTCTAGCCTAACTAGATGGTCAAAGAAAAACTATACTATAATAGCTTCTGCCAATTCCCTATCAATACTATATCTTGCATCTTTAACAGTAATGACATAGTTTTCTGCAAGGATTGAGATAACTGTTACTTCCTCTCCTTCATAACATCCTAATGTGAATAAAAAATCTTTAAGTTCAATGTCATCTGTCCTCACTTCTTTAATTATGTATAATTGGTTGATCTCTGCCTGCGATAAATTAGTCACTGCAACACGATGTCCTCCTGTTTTGTTATATCTTCTTCCAATAACTTTACTGTCTATAGTATTATCCATATTAACGCCTCCAACCTATTCTAGGCTTTATTGTTACTTATATACCACTTTCTTACTGTGGTCAGGCGCAACTCATACATGTAGATCCATGTAATTATTCAACTCTAATGAAGATCTTTAGGAAACAATAAAAAAATATAAGAAAGTTAACCTCGCCTAACAAATTAAATTTACCCTAATTTACTGATTTTGTCAAGTAAACACTTTTTTCAAATTACAGTTAAATAGACATTGCACTATTCTGATATCTGGCAACAAGCTATACACTTCTTATGACTCAAGATAATAATATTTTTTCTGTACATAGCTTAATAACTCTCTTTCACCTTTGACCTCACATTCATGAGGATAAAACCTGGATGCTTTTTCGAAGGCAACCAATTGTTTCTCTGCCTTTTCCTCATCCTGTTCAATAAATAAATAATACGTATACATTAACCGTATGGTTGAAAGATATGCTGCTGTCACTTTAATAAATTTCTTTAATTCCTTAGTATATAATCTATCTACTTCTTCTTTCCTATTTTCGCCTATCATTTCACAGAATAACAGCTCACAACAGAGTAAATTTCTATGAATCCCCATCAATCCATCAGAATTTTCCAGCATGGTGTTACCAATTTCCCGTGCCTTTTGGAAATCCATTTCATCAATAGCACGACTACAAGCAAATACTCCCATACTACTAATAATTCCATTATTGAGGTTAGCATTTTCAGGAAGAGAAAACCATTCCTCCGGCATGTCCTTCAATCTTGTACCCTTTGTAATTAGCCCATTAATATAAAGCTGCCTCCAAAATGCCTTACGTGCTTCTCTATTTTTGCTTAGTACCATAATATTATGTCCATCATTGTCAACGCCTGACAAACGTAGAGGTATACCATTTATTAAAGCAAACACCACCCCGATTACTGCTGATATAGCAAAGAATACAGACAAGTAGGGGATATCTGGGAAAATTAAATACAAAACACCAAACAAACCTGACGCAACCAAATTAGCCAGGCTACCACCCAGATTATACAGCACAAAGGGAAAATCATAAATCTCTCCCCTCGGCGGAATCATCAGGCATTGTCCACCTGTTCCCGGTAATTTGAATTTCTTAAACTTCACTTTTTCTCTATCTTTAATTATCATTACACTACCTATTCTGAAAGAAGCAAATGAATATCCGCTCATCTTCCCACATATCAAATGACCACCCTCATGAATGATAATTTGAATAAAGATAGCAATATAAAGCGCTATCAGTCCCATTCCGATTTTAAGCACTCGTATCGCTATGCTTTCATTGTTTGCAAATAACTGGCCAATATAGTCGCCTCCCAAATAGCCACAAAAACCACCTATTATCATAAAAAATATAATCGGCATCATTTGAGTTATTAATTTCTTTACACTTTTAATTTTTTTCTCTGTTTTTACCACTATTCACATACTCCTCAATCTATATTTTCCGAATTATAAAGTCTTATTTTACCCCAAAATCCCTCTTTAAATAAAATAATCCCCTTGGGGGATTTCAAAAAAATATTAGCAATCTTAAATATAACAGTTCGTTTCTACAATAAAGGTCCCAGACATACTTTTTCAATAAATACTCCGACAATCTCTGGATCAAACTGAGTTCCTGCATTTATTTTTAGTTCTTCTAGTGCTGCTGCTTTACTTAAAGATTTACGATAACATCTATCACTAGTCATGGCATCATAAGCATCTGCTACCCTAATTATTCTGGCTTGTATAGGTATTTCTTTACCTTTTAAACCTTTAGGATATCCCGTTCCATCCCAATTCTCATGATGAGCAAGGGTGTATTCGGCCAGCTTCGCCATTTCATTTACTTCACTTAATATGCGATACCCGGTTTCCGGATGTCTTTTCACTTCAACCCATTCAGATATATCAAACTTACCCAATTTATGTAACAACGCTTCATCTAAAGTTATTTTCCCAATATCATGCATTAGTCCCGCTGTTTTAAGCTCCGCAATTTTATCACTGTTATATCCCAGTTCTATTCCTATTTTTTCACAAATTTTACTTACTCTCTCGGAATGTTCTTTTTCTCCGGGAATCTTTTCAAACATTGTTTGTATAATTGTTTTAATTGTATTGCTTCTCATACTGGGACTTTCATAAAGTTTGTGCCGATACATATAGTCCTCGGCTTGTTTATAGATTTCTTCCATTTTTTCATTGGCTTCATTTTTTGTTACCCAACCAAAGGATATTGATAATTCTATGGAGTCTATTTTTATATCTGAAAGAGCTTTTTTAATTCTATTTACGAAACATTCTGCTTCTCTTGCATTTGTTTGTGGTAATAACATGATAAATTCATCCCCACCAATTCTAGCAACAATATCATCAGAACGGCATGCTTTTTTTAGTAATTCAGCAGCTTCACGTAATATTTCATCCCCCATTAAGTGCCCAAAGGCATCATTAGCCAATTTTAATCCATTTACATCTGCCATAATCAAAGTCAAAGGTAAATTTCTTTCAGTGTCTATTCTTGTTAATTCTTCCGCAAAAAACCTGCGATTATATACTCCCGTTAATTGATCATGAAAACTTAAGTACTCAATTTTTGCTTGTTTTTCTTTCTTCTCAGTAAAATCTCTAAATACTAATACTACCCCATTAATTCTGCCCTCTTCATCCTTAATGGGTGCCGCTATATCTTCGATGGGACGTTCAGTACCATCTTTTGCAATTAGACTAGTATGATTAGTTAGCTCAATAATATCCCCGGTATTTAACACCTTGTTTACCGGGTTCTCACATCTTTCTCTTGTAAATTCATTAACTATATTAAACACTTCTTCCAGCGCCTTACCCTCTGCTTCTTCTCTAGTCCAGCCGGTAAGCTGCTCGGCGATTTTGTTAATTACCACAATATTTCCGTGGTTATCGGTTGATATGACCCCATCACCTACTGAAAGCAACGTAGTTTTGAATTGTTCTTTTTCTATTTTAAGAAGTTCTTCCATCTGCTTACGATAGGTAATATCATAAAGTAGACCTTGAATTCCGATTACTTTTCCATTTTTAATTACCGGATTTGCTTTTGTGCTCACCCAGATAATTCTTTTACTTTTTGTTAAAAACCGGTATTCTGAAGCCTTATTGTTACCTAACAAAGCTCTACGAAATTCATTCATCCTTTCTTCTCTGTCCTCTTGATAAACAAACTCAATAAAGTTTGCTCCCTTCATTTCATCAACAGTATAGCCACTTATATTTTCTATATTGGGAGAAATATACTTTATTTTAGCCTTTGTATCAATAACGTAAACAATTTCATTTATATTTTCAACTAAAGAGCGGTACTTTTTTTGACTACGTCGTAAGGCATTTTCCATTTTTATGCGTGACGTAATATCGCGAATAACACAGAGGACTCCTTCTTTTGCTTCGCCTTTGCCACGAACAACTGTAATTTGGGCATCAAACCAATAGCGCCCGTGGGGCAAATCCAGGTAATATTCAACGCGATCAGGTTCGCCACTTAATAAAGTATTTTCCAATTTTCTTTTAAACATCCCTAACGCTAGTTCTGGAAAATCAATATCATCAATATGCCTCCCAAGAATCATTTCCGGTTTAACATATAACAAGTCAGATTTGGGAGTATAGCATTCTTGGAAAAATAATTTTGTATCAAGAACCAATACAAGCTCTTGCATACTTTCTAGCAAAGCAGTCTTCCTGGCTTCGCTCTGGCGTAAGTTTTTTTCCATTTTAATCCGGGTAGTAATGTCTGTAATAATGCCAATGACATACACTAGTTTTCCTTTACTATCAAATACACCTTGGGCATTTTCATGAATCCAAATTGCCGTACCATCTTTATTTATCACCCTATAATCTATAGCATATGGCTTTTTTTCACAATGCTTTCCTGAACTTTTTGGTAAATTAAAATACGATCTGTATCATGAATAATGCTAGCATAACTTCTTTCCTTATTATTAATAAAATCATCTGCGCTGAAGCCCGTAATTTTTTCTATCTCTTCATTAATATATTCCATGGTCCAATGTCCATCATTTTTACAGCGAAAAACAGCGCCAGGCACATTGTTGATTAATGCTCGACATTTAGTTTCACTGTCCAGCAACTCTTTTTCTAATTTTATCCTTTGAAGAGCACCTAAAAAAATACGGCCAAATGCACTTAAAATTTGCTGCTCCAGTTCTGAATATATTTGCTGTTTTCCAACATAATCAAATCCAATAAATCCATAACAATTTTCATTAAAAATAATGGGGAGAGCCACTATGCTTTTAATACCTTGAGACTCTAAAATTTCTCTCACCCTATTATCTAAAGACATTTCAATAACATTAGGAATGCTAACCACCTTGCTATTCATATGATTATTTACCCAATATGAAATATCAGCTAAAGAACTCCCTTGTAATTTATCTATTCGAGATTCAACACCATTCTCACACCATTCATAGATATTATTGCAGATACCATCTATAAAACTATATTTTAAAATATATACCCTGTCCGCCGCTACAAAACGTCCTATTTTCCCCAAATTTTTATTGACTATCTTAGCAAAATCATCTTTCCTTACATAAATAAAGTCTATAGATATCTCAAATAACAGTTTCTCCATTTGTGTTTTTTCTTGTAACTGCCTTTGATATGTACTAACTTCCTGTTTCATGATTTTTTTTAAAGGTAACATCTCGCAATATTCCCTTACTACCTATACTACCTCCGTTTTCGTTGAAACAACAATTTAACATACCCTCAACATATATGGATTTACCAGTTTTGCTTATAAAAATAGCTTCGACTAAAACATTATTCTCTCCGGCTATTACTTGCTTATAGATCTTTTGGAAATTATCTGCTGACTTAGGGTGAATGATATCCTGTAAGTATAGATTTTTAACATCCTCATCCAAATATTCAAGTTTCTCTTTCCATGTGCCATTAACATAAACAAATTTACCCTTGTCATCAACAACCTGAATCAAATCAGACGAAAGATCCAGCATATCTTTAAGATCATTTTCCTCAAACTTAAGCCCTAATTCTGCCATAATAATTCCTCCAAGAATAATGTCATCGTACTATTGTAGATTATTAGCTAGAGTTTTTATTAAATTATATCGCTACCAATGATTCGACATTTTATTGCAATTTTAGACATAATTATAACTTATATTTTTGGATAATAAAACCGCCTGTGAGTTTTTAAATTATTAATCTCTTCATGCTAATAAAAATCCCTCTTACACTACAGTAAGAGGGATATATTACATTTATATACAGTTTAATAAATTTGTTCATCAAGACTTTTCACAGCCTTCTTCGCCCAAGTAGAATCTTGATATAGTGCTCTGCCTACTCCAATAAGATCAGCTTTTCCTGTAGAAAGTAGTTTTTCAGCAGCATGGACTTCAGTTATACCCCCAGTCAGAATAACTGGAACTGCTACAACTTCTTTAATAGCTTCAGTCAGTGCTGAAAAATATCCTTGGCCTATAAGATTAGGAACATTATATCCACAAAATCCCCCAGAAATATCAAGAATATCTACTCCTGCTTTTTCAAATTCTACGGCTGCAATTTTGCTATCTTCGATAGTAATTCCACCCTCCATATAATCAGAAGCTCCTAATCTAAGAAGAATTGGAAAATCATCTCCCACAGCATCACGCACTGTTTTAATAATTTCTAGATGAATTTTAATTCTACTTAATAAATCTCCACCATATTCGTCCCTTCTCTTATTGGTAAGAGGAGAAAAAAATTGGTTTAAAAGATATCCATGGGCGGAATGAATCTCAACCCCATCAAAGCCAGCTTCTTTTACTCGCAGTGCTGCATCCCTAAAACATTTAACAATCTTCTTAATTTCCTTTTTACTAAGTTCTAAGGGAACATGCCCTTTACGGGGATTTACTATAGGTGAAGGTCCAATCGGTTCAAATCCTGTGATATCTTTATTAGTTGCACTGCCTGCATGATTAATTTGCATTACTGCCTTGGAACCATTTCTCTGGATAGTGTTTGCTACTTTTTTTAATCCATCCACAACACTGTCATCTGCTATAGAAAGTTGTCGTGCACTAGCCTTTCCTTGTTGTGCAATAAAACTATGTTCTACAATAATTAAAGCAATGTATCCACCCTGTGATTTTTCATCATAATAATCCAATATATCTTTGCCCATCTTTCCATCTACTTCGGCTTTCGAAGTAGCCATAGGCGGCATAACTAATCTATTTTTTAAAGTTAATTTACATTTATCTAATGGTTTAAGTAAATATGACATTTTTCACTAACCTCCTTATATTTAAGATTTTTTAATCACCATCTATCATAATGTATTCTCTCTTCCTTAAATCTATTTGTTGCTTTTCTTTGTTGTTCCAATATTGTCTCAAGTAAAATCAATACTATTTTTATATCCTAGTCCCCTAAGAATTAAAGATACATATTCTTTATAGCTCATGACTTCATTAGGCCCAAACAGTTTTATTGCCATCTCAATTCCCTGAAGTCTCGTTATAGTTCTGCCAAGATGCTCGCGATAAATAGTTTCAATAGTTATCTAAATTTTATCATGATTTACCTTCTCAAATAAAAAAAATCTTAAAGATTTTTCAACATTACTTTTCTAGAACTTTACTAATAAAAATAAAAGGTACTGAGATAACAAGAAATCTCGGTCCCTTTATTGTGGGCACATATGCCCCTAAGAACAGACTACTGGAGAACATCCAGCAGCCCTCTTTTTTAATCTGTACAAAAAGAACTATTTATTTGCTTAACTCACTGTGCAAGTGCTCTTTGTTTAACACGGGTTGTTTGTAAGAAAATAATTCCTGCTAATGCAGCTATACCAAAGATATCTGAATAAATACCCGGGATAATTAAAGTAAGACCAGCTACTAAAAACATAATACGTTCATACCACTTATCATTGGTAATAAAATAACCTGTTGTCGAAGCACCAATACATATCATTCCAATAACAGCGGTAATTATCGCAAGGGCTACACTGAGAGAAAAGGCCATAGCTGTATATCCTTCCGGTCGTACCAAAACTAAAATGGGTGATAATGCAAAGATATATGGCACAAGATATGCGGCAAAGCCTAACTTAAAAGCCTCAACACCGGTCTTAAGAGGATCTGATTGTGCTATGCCCGATCCAGCAAAGGCGGCCAGGGCTACCGGAGGAGTTATATCCGCCACAATACCGAAGTAAAATACAAACAGATGCGCTGCTATGTGAGGCACACCCAACGATATTAATGCAGGTGCAGAAACGGTTGCCTGAATAATATAGTTTGCTGTTGTCGGCACGCCCATTCCGAGTATTATGGATCCTACCATAGTAAATAACATGGTTAAGTATATATTACCGCCTGCTAACTTAACAAGACCGCCGGACATTTTCATACCTAAACCGGTCAAGGTGATAATACCTACAATTATTCCTGCGGTGGCACAGGCTACTACAACCGGTAAAGCCGAGCGCGCTCCTTCTTCTAAAGCTTTAATTATTTGTTTCAAAGACATGCGAGTCTCTTTTAATATCATTGATACAGCTACACACAATATAACTGCAATAAATGCAGCCATCATAGCAGTATAGCCCTTTACAAGAAGGTAAACTATTCCAAATATTGGAGTGGCAAGAAACCATTTTTTCTTTATCAGCTGTTTCCAATTAGGTAATTTATCCTTAGGTATCCCTAACAAACCACTTTTCTTTGCCTCAAGGTGAACGGTAATAAATATTCCCGTGAAATAAAGAATAGCTGGAATTGCCGCCGACAAGGCAATTGTTATATAGGGTACATTCAAAAACTCTACCATTATAAATGCTGCTGCTCCCATTATAGGAGGCATTAACTGTCCACCCGTTGATGCCGCTGCTTCAACGGCTCCAGCAAATTCATTGCGATAGCCGATACTTTTCATGAGCGGAATTGTTACCGAGCCGGTACCCACCGTATTAGCAACCGAACTGCCGGAAACCGTTCCCTGGGCAGCACTTGCTATAACCGCTGCTTTGGCGGGACCACCAGTAGTACCTCCTGTTAAACCAACTGCTAAATCAGTTAACCAGTCTCCGATACCGGTTTTCCTTAAAAAAGTAGCAAATAACATAAATAGGAAAATGAATGTTGAAGATACCTGAATAGGAATCCCCAAAATTCCTTCAGTACTCAACCACTGGAAAACAGCTATCCTTTTTATACTGAGGCCAGGGTGGGCCATAAAGGATGGAAAATACTTTCCAAAATAGGCGTATAACAGAAAGAATGTTGCTAAAGTAATAATAACCGGCCCTGCCATTCTTCTGGTAGCTTCTATAACCAATAAAACTGCAATAATTCCTATTATCGTATCCACATTATTATATACCCCTGCCCGCCAAACTAAATCTTCATAAAAAATTATGTGATAGGCTGCAACGGAGAATCCCAAAAATGCTAGTATATAATCATACCAGGGAACTTTATTGCTTTTATTGCCCCTTTTTGCCGGGTAAAGTATAAAAATTAAAACCAATGCTACGCCTACGTGAGGAGCCCTTTGAAGTGTCGAAGGCAGAACCCCAAAGGCCGCAGTATATAATTGAGCCAATGACCAAACAACCGCTAAGATAAAAACAAATTTAGCAACCGGGCCTTTTAATCGTCGAAAAGCGTATTCCCGGTCATACCTGGCAAGAATTTCTTCGGATTTTTTTTCATCTATCTTGATATTATCTTTTAAAAGGCTGTCTTCATTTAGATTTTCTGTCATATTTCTACCTCCTCAATTAAGAATTGGCTTATGCTTTTTTACATATAACTTATATACACATACCTACCCGGTATATAGAGGAGTATACAGCTCCTGGCCCTTCACTCTCTAAATTAATCTATAGGTTTAATCTCATCAGGAACATCTAGGCCTTTTTCCTGATAATACTTATAGGCACCAGGATGTAGCGGAGTGGTAATACCAGATAGCATTACTTCAAGTTTGCCTGCTGCCAATTCTTCTGCAAGCCATTTAGCAGCCCCATGTGCTTGTGCAGTTTCAGAGGTTTGTTCACACCAGACCTTCGTCAAATCATATACAATATCATCTGGCAGGTCCTGGGCCACATATAATGCTGCCTGACAGTTAATTGTATATCTATCTTCTTCATTACCATAGGTACCGGCAGGAATTTTATACTGGTTAAAGAAGGGATATTTTGTCTTGATTTTTTGATACAGTTCCTCACTGATTTCTATTATTTCAATGTCACGGGAAGTCCTAATATCCTGAATGGCAGCAGCAGGTACACTCAACACATTAAATGCTGCATCCAAATGACCATCTTTCATCTTGCTGGCAGCATCACCAAAGCCATCATATGCAGCCTTGACATCTTCAAAAGTCATACCTGCTTCACCAAATACTGCCTCTGTCAAAACAACGGTTCCACTGCCAACCGGGCCAACAGCTACTCTTTTGCCTTTCACATCCTCCAAAGACTTAATGCCACTTTCCTTCAAAGCCACACCCTGATAAACTTCTGGATAAATGACACCAATAGCTCTAAAGTTAAGTTGTTTAGTTTTGAAAGCACCTCTACCCTTCCATGCATCATCGGCTATATTATTCATAGCCATACCTAGTTCTACTTCTCCAGCATTGACCCTGTTAATATTTTCCACTGAAGCACCGCTGGGCTGGCTAGTTACCTGTAAATTTTCAAGGTGATTGTTCCATGTATTAGCCATTGCCCCTCCCAAGGCATAATAAGTTCCACCAGTGGAACCGGTAATAATATTAATTTGAGCTTTCTCAATGGGCCCCGCGTCACCATCCCCCTCAGATTTGGACTCTTGTGTTGTCCCACATCCCATCAATATACTGTTGATTATAAATAGAGCTACTAATAAAAATGCAAGTTTCTTTCTCATAGATAGACCCCCTTTTTAATTTAATATTTTCGGCAATTAATTAATAATAATTAATTGCCGAAATAATTTAAATTTTACGAAATATTAGTTTTGATTTAGCTTTAGTCGTCATGTCTCTACTCAAAGCCAACTTCCGCATCTTTATTCGGATATTTAATTATTTGTCCTTCCCAGGTTCTGATAGTTACAGTATCTCTACCCTGGGAAATTAAGTATTCTGGTAACATAGGTGTTTTACCCCTGCCCTCAGGAGCATTTATTATAAATGTTGGAATTGCCAGGCCTGATGTATAACCTCTTAAGTGTTCCATTATTTCAATTCCTATATCTACACTAGTTCTAAAGTGCATCGTTCCTACTACACCCTTGGCATGGAATATATAGTAGGGTCTAACCCTAATTGTTAGCAGTTCCTGACAAATTTTTTTCATTATATACGGATGGTCATTTACCCCTCTTAACAATACACTCTGGTTTCCTAAGGGTATTCCGGCGTTAGCAAGCATTTCACAGGATTTTTTGGTTTCCTCAGTAATCTCCATCTGACTATTAAATTGCAGGTTTATAAACAGGGGATGGTGTTTCTTTAACATTTCACATAACTCTGGTGTCACCCTCTGAGGCAGAGTAACTGGCATCCGCGTGCCTATCCGCTTGAATTCCAGGTGCGGAATGTTGTCAAGTTCCCCTAATAGCCAATCCAGCATCTCATCGGATAATGTGAAGGGGTCACCGCCGGTAACTAAAACATCTCTTATTTCAGGAGTATTTTTAATGTAATCAACGGCTGCCTGCAGATTTTCCTTAGATTGAGGCTTATCTATTTCTCCTATATTTCTTCTCCTCTGACAGTGCCGGCAGTACATACCACATTGATTGGTAACATTGATTATCAGTCTATCGGGATATCTTCGAGTAATACATGGTGCAGGGTTGGTAAACTCTTCCGCCATGGGATCGGGAGAGCCAATTCCTTCAACTAATTCAAGACCCGTGGGAACAGCTTGCAAATATATGGGGTTCTTGTAATGGTCACCTTCGGGCTCAATCAATGATAAAAAATAAGGAGATATCGCCCATCTAAATTTCTTGGCTACATCATCAATATCCTGTTTTTGCTTGGAATTTATTGTAATAAATTTTGCTAGGGTATCCGAATCTACTATTCTGTTTTCTATCTGCCAATGCCAATCGTTCCAATCGTCCTCACTAGCTCCCAATACTTCTTTTATCTTAGCCTGTCTGGCTTTAATCTCATCTTTAAGTTTCATTCCGGTAGGAAGTTTTGCACTGGCTGCTAAATATGGATCAATGCGAGTTTTTAAAACTCCTGCCCTTTTAAGGGAAACCTGTCTGGAGCTTTTTTTAGAAGTATCCATTTTAACCTCCTTATGAGTTGTTAAAATTATATTCACGAATTTAACGGTCTATATATGACATGCTTTCAGCTGAAATAGCATGCTTATCTCCGCGTTCATCACAGAATTAGTTTTATTATGTCAGTTCCAACTAGCTATTTGAAAAATTGTCTATACCACCCCCTAATTAATTCTGCTGATCAGCTATATTTATAAATTACTACAAGCAATATCTATGCCAAACACCCATGTTTTTTTACTATATTTTCCATCTCCTATAGGCAATGCTGTTAATAATGGAAAATATTATCTTCTTTAGCTTTTAAGTGTTCTCCTTATTTGTGTATTTATCTGACCACTTTTTAATTATTAGTAATAAGTCGTGATAGCATATCTACGTTAAGTTTGTTTTGGGTTTTTAATTAGAACCATTTAACACCATACCAATTTTTGGTATAATGTTCGTGTAATATATATTAGATTTTATAAATATTCAAATATTAATTTGGGGAGAAAAGAGGTAAAGTATCATGATTAACCCCCAACCTTATGGAATTACGATTATCACCCGTTCCAAGAAGCATAAAGAAAATGTGATAAACCAACTTACTAATCTGTTGGGAACAGAGGTTCCAATAAAAGGGTATTCAATTTTGGAAGGAATAAAAGAGACAATTTATGATAAGTTGGTCCTTATAAGCCATGTATATTTGAAAGAAATGGCCTTTAAATACATTGATCCTAGGGCTGAAGTTCTTATAGCGAGGAGGGCCCTAAACCACTCCAAGCTTGAAGATGTCTTGCGCATCCCTTCAGGGGAAAATGTACTATTTGTTGATGTTAATAAATATCTAGCACAAAACTCCATTTCTCTGCTTAAAGGGCTGGGCATAGACCATATAAAACTGTATCCATATTATCCGGGACAAAAAAAATACTCCCAACAATCAGATTATGCAATAACAACGGGTGAAACTCACATGGTTCCCGACTATATTAAAAATGTTATTGATTTAGGTTACAGTAAAATAGATCTAACTACAATTACAGAAATTATGCTGAAATTAAATATACTGGATGATAGAACTGATTTAATATCCGTCAGATTTTTACAGGATTTTGTGTACTCCAGCAAAAAAGTTATCAAGGCCTTAGAAACTACTGACAATATAAAAAAGCAGCTCAACACAATATTAAACGTTATCAATGATGGGATAGTGGGCATTGATAATGAGGGCAAAATTATGTTTGTTAATGAAAATGCGAAAAACCTATTTGGGCGGAAAGAGGCTATAAATAGTGGTATGGAAATAAACTTGGATGATATTTTGGACTCTGATGCTAAATCCCTTTTAGGAAAAAATTTTGGGTTGCACAGAAAAATTTATGAAATAATGGGTAAAAAAATCCTTTTAACCATGATGCCAATTATCAAGAATGACGAAAATAATGGAGTTATCATCACTTTTAAAGATTTATCCGAAATAATTGAAATGGAAAATATCGTTAGAACTAATCTCATGAAGAGAGGTCATACTTCTAAATATAATTTTTCTAATATTATAGGTAAAAGCGATCAAATTACCAAGACAAAGGAAATCGCAAGAAAGCTCGCCAAAAGTAATTCAACCCTGCTTCTCATCGGTGAAAGCGGTAGCGGTAAAGAATTGTTTGCCCACGCCATACATAAAGTTTCAAGTAAGAAGCATGGCCCCTTTGTAGCCGTAAATTTTGCAGCGCTGCCTGAGAACCTTTTGGAAAGTGAGTTATTTGGTTATGAAGAAGGGGCATTTACCGGAGCAAGAAAAGGGGGACATGCGGGGTTATTTGAACAAGCCCATAAAGGGACTATATTTCTGGATGAGATAGGCGATGCCTCTATGAAAATACAGGTTCGTTTGTTAAGGGTCCTTCAGGAAAAAGAAGTTCTGCGCATAGGTGGTACAAAGATTATTCCCATAGATGTGAGAATTATTGCTGCTACCAATAAAAATCTCGAAGAGCTTGTACGAGCTCAAAAATTCAGAGAAGATTTGTTTTATAGACTAAAGGTACTGCCCATCAGAATACCTCCTTTAAGGGAACGAAAAGAAGACATCCCTTTGTTGATAGAAAAAATACTAGAAAAGTTTCCTTCCAACAAAGAAATGATAATAAGTAAAGAAGCTATGGAGAAGCTTATGGAATATGATTGGCCCGGAAATAATCGTGAATTAGAAAATGTAATTGAGTACTTATACAATATAGTAGGTGATGGCCCAGTAAGAAGCAAAGATTTACCCTTTACTGCAAATGACAGATCTATGCAACAAGAAAAAATATTAAAAGCTATAGAAAAAGAAATGCCCATGGAAGAAATTGTTCTTCTTCTTACTACGCTTAAAGGTGCAAAGGATAAAGGAATTACATATCTAAGTAGAAAAAAACTTGCACAATTATGCAGCAGGAAAATGCCAATGACAGAACAGATGGTGAGAAACCGGTTGAATGTATTAGCTAAATATAGTTTGATAATAACAGGAAAAGGACCTAAAGGAACACGATTATCCTTAGATGGCGAAGATTTCATCGAGGTTTTAAAAAGACATATGATCGCTTAATTTTCTAGGATACTATTTTATAAAATTTCTATCCCTAAAATAAAATCCTCAAACATTATTAGTCTGAGGGAACTACTTTGCATAAATATATGGTTTTTTATAGTCTTCATTCTTTCATACGATTTTTTTGCAGTTGCACTATTTCGTTCTATTTGATATATTTATCGTGCGAGGTGATAAATATGAACGATACCACAAAGGTTATTACCGCTACAGAGTTCAAGACAAACTTAGGTAAGTACATTGACTATGTAATTACAGACCACGAGGTTATTATCACAAAAAACGGTAAGAAAGCGGTAAGACTTACGCCTTATATCACAGAAATCGAACGATATTTTTCGGTGAAGGAAAATGCCTTAGATTATAAATATGGTGGTAAGAAGGTCTCCTATGAAGAGTTTATGGAGATATACGAGAAAAGTGAGCTAAGAATGGAGTATATTAATGGGGAAATAGTTCTTTTAGCTTCGCCCGATACCTTCCACCAGAATATTTCTGGAAATCTGTATATTCTACTTCGATCATATCTAAAAAACAAGAAATATAAGGTGTTTTATGCACCTTTTGATGTCCATTTCTTTAAAAAGGATCTTGACACACCTGACGTTATGCAGCCGGATTTGCTGGCTGCCTGTGATTTAGAAGAAACTGTCAATGAAAAAGGGAGGTATCTGGGCACACCAACTCTCTGTATTGAAATTTTATCAAAAAGCACCCGCTCAAAAGACATGGTAGATAAACTCAATACTTATATGCTGTCTGGTGTAAGGGAATTCTGGATTGTCGACCCTAAAAAGCAATCAGTTTTGGTATATGGTTTCAAAGATTTTGAAATAGATGAATATAGCACCTATAAGCTGGGAGATCCTTTAATATCTTACTTTTTTGAGGGATTAGAGGTTATGGTAAATGATATCTTTGAAACTTAATATGTTGACTTAGAGGCTCATTCTTCTATGAGCAGAGATGAGAAATATTATGTGGTAAGCCCCGGCACAATATATATTATTTGTACCGGCTTTTTTTTCTTAACCAAAGACTCAAAATTCTTAAAATTCGTCTAAATCAAACCAGTTTTCATTTACACGAAATGGTTTCTATAAATGTTTTCCCTCAACACGTTTTTTTTAGTTTTTCTTTATATAATAAGTGATCTCCTGCCACCAAAGTTTGAGATACTATATCATAATCACTAAACGAAACAATACTTGTGCTTATTCCAGTTGTTTCTTCATAAGCAGAGACATAAGTTCTGAATGATTCCTTTACATTTTCCAGCTTCTGAATCAACTCATCTTTTCTCCCATAATAGATAATTGCAAATTCATCCCCTCCCCAACGACTAACAATATGTTTATCAAATCCAAAGGTTTTCTGCAAAAGGGCAGAAAGCTCTTTGAGCACTTCATCGCCAATATAGTGTCCGTATTTATCGTTTACTTTTTTAAAGTTGTCCAGGTCAAGAAGGGCCAGATGAATTAATTCATTATTATCTTCAATGATTTCTTCCAATGCTTGGTTAAATATTCTTCGATTATAGAGGCCCGTCAATTCATCAAAGTTAGCGAAAGTACTAAGCTTCTGATTTACCCTTTCATATTCTTTGGCAAATCGTAAAATGATCAGAAACGAAGCCAGCAGTAATAAAGGAATCTGAATCATCCGGTCAACAAACTGGTTCCATCCGGTATAAACAGCAATCATTTCCGGGTAATAATACTCCAAAGCATGCATCCCCATAAATACAACAATCAGCGTGACAACCAAAAAAAGTCGCCTCCACCCATTAAAAAGGTAGGTTACCGTTATCAAAAGCAGAAAAGTATAACCCATGGCATTGTTGTTACTTCCCCCGGAATCAATAAATGCATATGGTAAGAAAAAACAAATTAAAAATAAAAACACACCAAACATCATATGAGTTATGTATTTTTTATTATTGGAAAATATAAAAGCAAGGACGGTTATGAAAAAAAGTACTATCCATTTTAGACTAGGCCACAAGGGAAAAGCAGAAATATAATTGCCAATGATACTGATAACCGACAGACTTGCTCCAGCAAGAAGAATTGCTCTGTACAGACGGAGTTGAATATCTGATTGATTCACCTTGTCCTCCCTATTAGGGAGTATAGATAATTTTGTGTAAATGGTTTTCTCATCTTATATTTTCTAAAAGATTATGCTTAATTTTTAACTAGATTATGTCTCCATATTTCGACATTTGGTTAAGTTATAAATGCTCTTTTCCAATCAGAGAATAG
>JAHDSB010000149.1 GCA_018433015.1 Clostridia bacterium
CCTCCCATTTTACCTCTTAGATACGTAGCTTTGCTGCCCATAAACAAAGGAATATCAAGTCCTCCTGCCACAGCAAGGTACCCACGACATCCTTGTCTGAGACCAGAAAAATTCAAAACATCCCCTTTCTTTACAAAAAACGATTGCCAAAGGGGACACTTATGACCGTTCAACTGGGCCCCTAAGTCACCACCGGTTAAAGCAATCAGGCCTTCTTCCAAAAATTCTAAGGTAGGCCCTAACATGGTGAGCTCTAAACATCCCTCATTTTCCTGATTACCTACCAGGAGGTTAGCAATGCGCAAAGCATATTCATCCATAGCTCCAGCCACCGGTATCCCCCATTGCTGATAGCCGAAACGTCCTCGGTCTTGCACAGTTGTCAACATGCCGGGCTTAATAACTTTTATAAATGCCATTTCTACTACTCCTCCCCTGTGTATTCCCTGGTTTCCACCGTATATGTACCTTCCTTTACCTGCTGTAGTAAAGTCTGATATTCTTCCTCTGTAACCTGATAAAAGCGCACATAATCACCGGCCTGTAAAAGAGCAGGCTGGTCTTGTTCAGGATCGAAAAGCCTCAGAGGTGTCCGTCCTATTAGCTGCCACCCTCCCGGGCTTTCTAAAGGATACACTCCCGTTTGACTTCCGGCTATCCCTACGGAGCCTCCAGGAATCTTAGTACGAGGATTTTTTAGCCGTGGAGTAGCAATGCGCTGATCCATACCACCTAAATAAGGAAAACCCGGGGTAAAACCTAGCATGTAGATTAAGTAGTTTGTTCCCGTATGAATTTTAATAACTTCTGCTTGTGTTAAGCCGGAATGCTCACAAACAAAGGGTAGATCAGGGCCATATTCTCCCCCATATACTACCGGTAATAAGATAATGCGGGGATTGGGAATAGTTAAAGAAGCTAATTTATTTTCCAGCTCTTCCAAGTGAGCAGCTAATTCAGCAAATTTCCATACCAGAGGATCATAGGTAATAAGGAGGGACCGATAAGTAGGCACCACCTCAATAATCCCCGGTGTATCTGAATTTTCCAGGGCTAATACCATACTGCGGAGCTTTCTGTTTATCTCTTTGCTAATGGAATTACCAAATTCTATGACCATACCTTTATCACCAGCAGCTAAGTATTTAGCTTTTTTGTACATCTAAAAACGCCTCCAACATAAAGTCAAAAATGTAAGTAAAGGGAGTCCCGGGGGACTCCCTTATTGCTTGTTTTAACCAAATAGCTTGGATAAATTGGACAAAGCCGCATTAATACCTCTTATTCCCAAGACTATAGTTACTAGCACTACTACTGCACCAAAAATATTGGATAAAGTAGAATTAGTATACTGACCTAAGAGTCTCTTATTATTCATAACCCACAGTAAGTAACAAGCTATGATGGGTAAAAGTATTCCATTAGTGGCCTGAGCTATAACAATAACACTCAAGGGACTTTTTGCACCCATCCCTGTAATAACTATTCCCACAATCAGGATAAAAATCCATACAGCTCTAAATTTCGTTGCTTTCATATTACTTTCCCATTCCATAGCACCGGAGATCGCATAAGCTGCGGCCAGAGGAGCTGTAATCGTTGAGGTAAACCCGGCTGCAAATAACCCAAAAGCAAAGAACCATTTAGCCCAAGTACCTAAGAGGGGTTCCAGCTGTACAGCCATATCTCCGGCATTTGTAATATTGGCTGAGGAGCCATGAAAAGCTGCCGCAGCAGTAATTATAATAGCTGAAGATATGATACCGCCCAATACGATGGACACAACTGTATCTAACCGTGAATTAGGTAGATCTTCCGGTTTATTGAATCTTTCCTGAACAGTAGACGCATGTAAGAAAAGGTTATACGGAACAACTGTGGTACCTATTAATCCTATAGTAAACTTTAAGGCTCCTTCCGGGATACGGGGAGCAAAAATGCCCGATAAAATAGCACCAAAATCTGGTTTAATAATAATCGCAGTTAAGATAAAGGTTACACTCATAATGATAACTAAAACTATCAGTATTTTTTCTAGTAATTTATAACTGCCTGTCCATAAGAAAATAAAAGCAAGAATACCTAGAATAGGTCCGATTAATTGAAAGTTGATACCAGTTATAGCATTTATCCCCACTGATCCACCAAGAATATTTCCGGCCTCATAAGCACAGTTCCCCACAAATATAGCTAAAATTATTAATACTACGCTAAAACCCTTAGCCAGTGGATTTTGAAAAGTATTGCGTATGGCCGCACCCAATCCTTGTCGTGTTACTATTCCTACCCGTGCAGACATTTCCTGCAGTACTATGGTAGCCACAATGGAAAAAAGCATAGCCCATAACAAAGTATAACCATAACTGGCTCCCGATAAAGTACAAGTAGTTACTGTTCC
>JAHDSB010000086.1 GCA_018433015.1 Clostridia bacterium
AGTTCCATGACCATTATCGTCATAAGCTTTACTTTTTTTAGCTTCGGTAAGATCTTTAAAAGCTAAAATTCTATTACGAGGATTAAGGAAATCTGGGTGAGGATGAATACCTGTATCTAAGATAGCAATAGTTATGTTTTTGCCCGTATAATTACGTTGCCAAACTTTATCACTAGATGTTGCAGGAACTGCCACATCTAGTAAAGCCCGAACTTCTCTATCTAAATATATTTTTTTTACTAAGTCATGTTGAGAGATGGTTTTTAAATCATTAACAGAAAGATTGGTAGAATAACTATTTATTATATTTAATTTCTTGATATTTTTGTTATTTTTTAAAAACTGTTGTGTGAAATTGAATTTTTCTTGTTCCTCATTTCCTCTTGTTTGTGCTAATTCTATAATAACAGGTATTGAACGCTTCTTGGCTCTGTATTTACCATAAAATTTTTGAAAAATACAGGGTTTTTTATTCACTGATCTGTATTGACTTAAAATTTCTGTACGCAGAGGTTTATCAAATTTATGAAGATAGGTGCGCATCCAACTAAGTTCTTTAATATCCGTAGTACTCTCCCCCTTCTCTTTTTGCTACATTTTACGAAAATAAAGGAGAAAGAGTTCACAGTTCAAGCAGGAAAATGGCAGTAAGATTTATAATATATTAAAGGGAATATAAACAGGGAGGAGCCACTATGAGAAAATTACTAGTATTAAGTTTAATTATGGTGTTTTTTTTAACAGGATGTGCATGCAGCAAACAAGAGGAAAATGCACCAGCAGAAAATAATGAAATCCAGGAGAATCAAGATAATGAAGAAAAGCCGGAAGAAGAGGAGACAATTGTAGAGGCAGATCCTCAATTACCTGGTGCAGTTTTAGTTATGGTAGATAATTATAGTAAAGCCCGTCCTCAAAGTGGGTTGGATAAAGCAGATATAGTATATGAAATGTTGGCAGAAGCCGGCATTACTAGATATATGGCAGTATTTTACCATGAAGAAGCGGAAAAGATCGGACCTATACGCAGTGCCCGCCCGTATTTCATCGAACTTGCTAGAGGGATTAAAGGACCATTAGCTCACGCGGGAGGAAGCACTGCAGCATTAGCTTTAATTAAGAAGCTTGATGTTGACGATTTAGATGAGATATATAATTCGGGGAAATATTTCTGGCGGGATAAAGACAGGAAAAAGCCTCATAATCTCTATACCAGTACAGATCTATTAGTACAAGGAGCCAAAGCTAAAGGATATAAAATTAGTAATGAGGGTTTACTTCCTGTCGGTAGCGAGTGGGATGGTACAGACCATACTGAAGATGTAAAGATTTCCTACTCTTTTGGAAAATATAGAAATGAAGTGGCTTGGCATTATAATGGAGAAGCTTATGAACGGAAAATAAATGGACAAGCCAATGAAATGCAAAATAAAACAAAAATTTTAGCAGACAACGTTATAGTAATGAAGGCTAAAACTAGGGTTGTTGTAAAGAATGATATTCCATACTCAGACATAGAGCTTACTGGAACAGGTGATGCTTATTATTTTGCTGAGGGGAAAATGAAAAAAGGAACATGGGAGAAAACATCAGCCAGCTCAGCACTAGAATTTAAAGATGAAAAAGGAGAACTGGTTAAATTTAAAGTGGGCAAAACATGGGTGCAAGTTATTCCTAATGAAAACGAAATATCCTTTTAATAAGTATAAAAGGTAGTGAATATATAACAATACCATGTGGAGTAAAGAAAGAATGGTGATCAGTAGGTGTCAGAAAAACCGGTGGTTTCTATATATACAGACGGAGCTTGTAGTGGCAATCCAGGGCCCGGTGGTTGGGCAGCTGTACTGATATATGGAGATAAAGAAAAAGAAATATGGGGTAGTGAGGAAATAACTACCAACAATAGAATGGAATTATTAGCAGCTGTTCAGGGGCTTAAAGCATTAAAACGTCCCTGTAAAGTGAATTTATACAGTGATAGTGCTTATTTGGTGAATGCTTTCAATAATGGTTGGCTTAAAAAATGGCAGAGTAATGGCTGGAAGACAGCGCGTAAGGAACCGGTAGAAAATCAAGACTTATGGCAGGAATTATTACAGTTGTCAAATATTCAGGAAGTCACATGGATTAAGGTAAAAGGACATGCAGATAATGTGTATAACAATCGTTGCGACGAATTAGCGGTAGATGCTATAAAAAACAGAAAAGAAGGAGATTTATCCTGAGGATAATCTCCTTCTTTTTATCTTATTAACATAAGGAGGGGTTAACAAGAAATAGGGGGATCGATATTATCGAGGGGAAAAAGTGTACTTTGAGTATCATCTGATTTCTGGCAAGTCGAACAATTACAGCGGCTAAGGTTATTTTCTGGTTCAGTATATATAAAGATATCACCTGCATAATTCCGTAACATAACCTGACGGTCTGTTCTGGAAATTAAATATTGGGGGTTAACAGGTATTTTTCCACCTCCACCAGGGGCGTCAATTACATAATGGGGTACAGCTAGGCCCGAGGTATGTCCCCGCAGATTTTCTATTATTTCTATTCCTTTGCCCACAGAAGTTCTAAAATGACCGATGCCCCTTGATAAATCACATTGGTATATATAGTAAGGACGTACTCGAATTTTTAATAGTTTTTGCATTAATTCTGTCATAATATGGGGACAATCATTAATTCCTTTTAATAAGACACTTTGATTTCCTAAGGGTATTCCGTGGTTAGCTAGGAGTTCACAAGCACGGGTTGCTTCAGGAGTAATTTCTTTGGGATGGTTAAAATGGGTATTGATCCAAACGGGATGATACTTTTGAATCATCTTACATAAGTTTAAAGTTATTCGTTGTGGTAAAACAACAGGGATTCTTGTGCCTATACGGATTATTTCAACATGATTTATCTTTCTTAATTCTTGGAGGATATACTCCAAATAATCATCAGATAAAGTTAAGGGATCGCCCCCTGAGATTATTACATCACGTATGGCTGGAGTCTTCCTTATGTACTCCAGAGCTATTTCGACTTGTTTTTTTGGTAGGGAAGTATCTTTTTGTCCCGCCATACGTCGACGTGTGCAATGTCGACAATACATGGAACATTGATCAGTTACCAGGAGTAATGCTCTGTCGGGGTAGCGATGAGTTAAGCCGGGAACAGGCGAATCTGTATCTTCTTGAAGGGGGTCATCCAAATCATACTTGCCGGTAATAAGTTCTTGGCCTGAAGGGACTGCTTGTTTCCGGATGGGGCAATTAGGATCATTGGGATCTATAAGAGCGGCATAATAAGGTGTTATAGCCATACGGAAATGCTGGAGACAGGCGGTAATTCCTGTAATATCTTCTTGAGTGAGATTAATATATTCAGCCAATTTATCTACTGTTCTAATACGATTTTTCATGTGCCAGCGCCAATCTTGCCACAGCGTATTAACGTTATTAATTTCAGAATGTAGTATTTTCTCATTTAAACCTTGCATATAAAATCCCTCCTACTTTAACCTACAACTTAGTATACCACAAGGAAGTTGTCGAATTCAAGATATTAGCAATAGAGGATTTAAATTTTAATAAATATTTTTTGAAAAGATAGAAGTCTAATGGACAAAATTAAGATTGATTTTAATACTTTACCATGATAAAATAATAGCATGATATAGAATATTGTGATTAAAGGGGAGTTTTATTAATGAAAAGAAAGGTTATCAGTTTATTTTTAATTATGTTATTAAGTTTATCTTTAGTCGTTGTTGGTTGTGGCAAAGAAGAAGCAGCAACGGAATTGACAGACTGGGCTAAGATAGAAGATGCCGGTAAAATCGTAGTAGGTTTAGATGATGCGTATCCGCCCATGGGATATAGAGATGAAAATGATGAGTTAATTGGATTCGATATTGATATGGGTAATGAAATTGCTAAGCGTTTAGGGGTGGAAATTGAGTGGAAGCCCGCAGTTTGGGAATCTATCATTCCTTCTCTGTACGCTAAGAAATTTGATATTATTATTTCTGGTATGACTATAACTGATGAAAGATTAGAGGAAGTTAATTTTGCCGGTCCTTACGGTGCGGCAGGTCAGGCCATAATAGTTAAAGCTGATAATGATAAAATTAAGACCATTGCAGATATAGAAAAGGGACGTCTGGGAACTCAATCAGGCAGTACCGGCTATGAGTGTGCAAAGGCTAACGATTTTACCGATGATGATATGAAGCTTTACAAAGAGTTTCCTTTAGCTTTTAATGATCTGGAGATTGGTAGAATAGATGCTATTATCATTGATTCCTTCAATGTTAAACCGTATTTAGACAGTAAACCGGGAGTTTTCAAACATGTGGGAGAGTTAATTGGTGATGAAAGAATCGGTATTGCGGTATGTAAAGAAGATAAAGAACTGTTGGATAAGTTAAACGGTGTTCTGGAGGAAATGAAAGAAGATGGAACTTTAAAAGATATTTCTATGAAATGGCTGGATATGGACATTACAGAAAGACTGTAGATAGTTAAGTGAACTGGCGAGGAAGGGGGACTCGAGAGTGGAATCTATCATTTATATTCTAGAAAAAATGCCTTTATTATTAAAAGCAACACTGGTGACCATAGAGTTAACAGTATTAGCTATTGTATTTGGGACAATGATTGGATTAATTATTGCTCTAGCAAAAATATCTAAATTTAGGATACTCAACAGTATAGGTAGCTTTTATACTTGGGTGTTTAGAGGTATACCCCTTCTGGTACAGTTGATTTTCTTATATTTTGCTTTGCCTTATTTTGGCGTTGAAATGGATCCTTTTCCGTGTGCAGTTTTAGGTTTGAGCTTATGCGGTGGAGCATATATTGCAGAGATTATTCGGGCGGGTATATTGTCTATAGATAATGGACAGATGGAGGCGGCCTTATCTCTGGGAATGAGCCATGCTCAAGCTATGCGGAGGGTCATTATTCCTCAAACCTATCGCCGTTTAATTCCCCCCATGGGGAATGAATTTATCACGCTAACCAAAGATACCTCTTTAGTATCGGTTATTACTATGAAGGAGCTTTTACGTCAGGGCCAACTTATTGCCTCGGCAGACTATAAGTCTTTTGAGATGTATGGAGCAGTGGCTGTTATATATCTTATCTTGACAACTCTCTTCACAGTGGTGTTTAATAAATTAGAGAATAGGTTGGCATTGATGGAATAGGTTTGGAGGTTTTGTAGTGATTCACGTTAAAAATCTTAGTAAGAGTTTTGGTGAACTGCAGGTACTGAAGAATGTTTCCCTGGATGTAAGCCCCGGGGAGGTTATTGTTATTATCGGGCCTAGCGGCTCGGGTAAGAGCACTTTACTAAGATGTCTTAACTATTTAGAAACTCCTACCAGCGGAGAAATTATTATTGCCGGACAAAAGGTAGGCCATAGTAGTAAAGAAATTATTAATTTGCGCAGTAAATTGGGTATGGTATTTCAGCGGTTTAATTTATTTCCCCATATGACTGCTTTGAATAATGTTATTGAAGGACCCCTGACGGTAAAAAAAATATCGAAAGAGGCCGCTCTCAAAAAAGGGGAAAGCCTGTTGGAAAAGGTGGGATTAGGAGATAAATTTTCCGCATATCCCAGTCAACTGTCCGGTGGTCAGCAACAACGTGTTGCTATTGCCCGTGCTTTGGCTATGGAGCCGGAAATAATGTTGTTTGATGAGCCTACGTCAGCTTTGGATCCGGAGTTGGTAGGGGAAGTTTTAGCGGTTATGAAAGAGCTAGCTAAAGAGGGTATGACCATGGTGGTGGTAACCCATGAAATGAGTTTTGCACGAGAAGTCGCTGATCGTGTTATTTTTATGGATCAGGGAGAAATACTAGAGGATGGCTCACCGGAAGAGATTTTTACTAATCCTCGAAATCAACGAACAAAAGAATTTTTGCGTAGAATGCTTTAAATATCTGTACAAAAACGACCCATGTGGTATTATTTTACTGCATGGGTCATTTTTAAAGTTTTCTGCTAAAAAGCTAAAAAATTGAGGAGGGATATTTATTGATAAGAAAAGCTAATACTTTTGATTTAGAAGGAGTATTATCTGTTTTGCAAAGTGTGGGTACTAATATCAAAGATCCTCTACAAGGGTTTCTCATGGCTGATTATACACAAAATGTAGCTATGTATAGAGAGCAATATGCAAAATATTTAAAAGAATTGAAATATAAATATGTGTTAGAAGAAGACGGCAAGATTAAGGCCTTTTTACTTTGTTATACTAAAGATGAATGGTTACAGGAAGTCCCTAACTGGGATAAGGAAATTTATTGGCATCCTGAGTTCCCTTCTGACGGTTTAGATAAATTTGTTCTAATTAATCAGACGGCAATGTATCCTGAATTAACGGGAAAAGGGTTGGGTAGTAGGTTATATAAAGCTTTAGAAAATGATTTAAGATGTGATGGGATAAAGTATATTATGGCTGAAACTATTGTTGCCCCTGTGCCTAATTTCGCCTCCTTAAATTTTCGTATAAAACAAAAATATAATTTTGCAGGAGTGCGCTATGAAAAGTATAAAGAGGTAATGTATAGTACTTTAATCTACTATCGTTTAGTATAAGCAAGAATATGTGAAAGAGTAAAGATAGCAAACAAGGGCCGGTTGAGAACTGGTCCTTTACTATTTGGGGATTGAGAAAGGATATTTGCCCCCTTTTTTTCTTGTTGTATAATATTGATATAAAGGGGGGGTTCTAATGGCCGCAGAGAAGTACTCTCCAGTAACATATGAAGTTATCAATGAATTACCATGGATAGCGGATTTAGATTTTAGCTGTATTAAGACCATACCTGGCGTGCAGCAGAAGAAATACTCCAAGAACAAAATAATAATCCAGCAAGATACTCCTAATGAATTAATTTACTATATCGATCAGGGCCGGGTGAGATTGAGTATTTTCAGCTATGAGGGAGACGAAAAAACCATAGCAATAGTTACTGAAGGTAACATTTTCGGTGAAGTATCGGCTCTGGACGGGTTCAATTGTAATATGTCTGTCCTAGCAATTACAGATGTAACTCTATATGTAATTAAAAAAGATATTTTATTAAACCAGGGAGGAGAATTAGTAAATAAACTGATTCTAAGTATTACTAGAAAAAATAGACTATATGTTGCTGAGCTGGAGGCCTTAATTTTTAAAGATGCCCTTTCTAGATTGGTGACTTGTTTATATGGACTTGGTATTAAATATGGATTAAAAAAGGATAATAAAACTTTTATTCCCGTTAAGTTTACCCATCAACAGATGGCTTTGCTATTAGGATGTTCCAGAGTAACTATTACTAATATGTTAAATAAACTTAAAGAAGAAAAACTCATTACATATGAACAAGGATTCCTTGTAATATTAAATGTAGAAAGATTAAATAAATTAGCAAATATCTATTGATAAAAAGTAAAAAGAAGGGCCATTTCTAGATATATCTAGAAATGAGCCCTTAATAAATTCACAATATTTTGAGGGTATCATTAATCATCCCCGAAAATATCCCCAATTCCGATGTTTCCGAGAAGACTGCCTTCTCCTTTGCTTTTGCTTCCACCCTTACTACTAGCGGCATAGATTCTGTCGGCGAGTCTACTGAAGGGCAAAGATTGTAGCCATACAGAGCCGGGACCATCTAAATTAGCTAAAAAGAGACCTTCTCCTCCAAAAAGGGAACTTTTTATATCTCCCACAAATTGAATGTCATATTGTACATTTGTTGTCATAGCCACCAGGCAGCCCGTATCTAACTTAAGCCTTTCTCCCTCCTGTAATTTTCTTTTTATAATGGTGCCACCTGCATGAAGAAAGGCCATGCCATCACCTACAAGTTTTTGCATGATGAAACCTTCTCCACCAAACAGACCTGTTCCTATGTTTTTCTGAAAGGCCAGTTCTACAGCAACTCCTTTTGCTGCACATAAAAAGGCGTCCCGTTGACAGATAATATGTCCTTGGTACTCTGTTAGATTCATTGGTATTATCTTTCCAGGATAAGGAGAAGCAAAGGCTACTTTTTTCTTGTCAGGAGCATAGTTAGTAAAGCTGGTCATGAAAAGGCTCTCCCCTGTTAGCAGCCTTTTGCCGGCTCCTAAAAATTTTCCCATTAAGCCCCTGCTAGCATCAGAGCCAGAACCATCACCAAAAATTGCTTCCATTTGGATCTTATCATCCATGTACATCATGGCACCAGCTTCAGCAATAATCGTTTCTCCATTATCTAATTCAATCTCGACAAATTGCATATCGTCACCGTGAATTGTGTAATCTACTTCATGTGCTCTCATAAACGAAACCTCCTTTTGCTTATAATTTAAAGGAATAAATTGAATATAAATATAGTACTATATTCTCAAATTATTATACAAATATAAAAAAGTTTGGTATAATCCAACTTATATCTTTAAAATAATTCATAGGAGGAGAAAAATATGCAGAAAAGCAACAAACTATCTAAAATAAGCATTGCATCTTTTTTAGTAATTATATTTATTTTATTTTCATTAATACCAACAGTTATTCAATATTTTACCACTGCCAGCAGAATGGATGAGCTGGAGAATCTATTGTGGGAAAATAAAATAACGGCAGTAACATCAAAAGCTAAAGAAGTAGAAGTGAGTATTACGGGCATAAAAAAGGCGCTGGAATCCTTTAGTCATGAGCCGGCAGTTAGAGATTTTACTAATCTGGAGTTACAGCGGGAAAGCCTGGAAACTTTTCAGAAAGATTATCCTCAGTTACAAAATGTATATATCATGAATTCTGGGGGAGAAGTGGTAAATGTTTATCCGCGAGAAGGATGGAGTGATTTTGATTTCAGTGATAGGGACTGGTTTAAACAAGTCCTTTCCACGCAAAAAGAATATATTTCCGACTCCTTTATTTCCGATGCTACAAATGAACCAATGATTTTCAATGTCTATCCCATTTTTGACCGAAACAATGCTTTGGTAGGAGCGGTTGGGGCAGATATAGATCTAAAAGCAATCTCCAACAGCATTGGTGATCTGGGGGTAGGAACTACCGGTTATTCTTTTGCTATCGATAGTAAGGGTACATATATCGTTCATCCTGAGAGTGATAAAGTAAAAAACCAAGAAAAATTTGAGATGATTGATTTAGCCCAATTAAACAAACCGGGGCGAGAGGATTATGAAGCAGAGGACAAAACGGAAGTATTTGCTTATGCCCCCGTGAAATTACTTGATTGGACAGTCTTTATTACCCAAGATAAAAATGAAGTAATGCAGATTCTGCAAAGTTTTAGTAAAAGTACTGTCTTTATCCTCTTGATTAGTATTGCGTTGGCCACTATTCTCGGTGCCATCATGGCCAGAATGTTATCCCGGTTATTAAAAGCCCTGATTAAGCAATCAGAGCTAATTGCAGAAGGAGACTTTACCCAGGAGATCGTGCCAAAAGGTTTTAAAGAAATTTATCTTCTCTCGGAAGGTTACCAAAGAATGCAAGAAAAATTGAAATCTATGGTACAGCAAACTAAAAGTAGTGCCGGTTTGCTGTCTGAATCCGCCACAGGAATGAAAAATGTTTCAGAACAAACGGCTGTGGCTACCGATGAAGTGGCTCGGGCCATCTCTGAAGTGGCTACCGGAGCAACAGAACAAAGCAAGAGTGTTGATGAAATGGTAAATATCCTAAATCAGTTGGGTGAAGAAATAAGCAATGCTTCCCAATCCGTTACTACAGAGGCTAATGCCGTTCTAGGAAATGCTCAGGCTGCTTTGGAAGGCAAGAATATAATAAATTCTACTGGGGACTCCCTCACGCAATTAAAAGATGTGATGAACAAGGCCAAAAATAGTGTAGGTTCCTTGAGCGATAAATCTACACGGATTACAGAGATTGTTAATCTCATTGGTGATGTGGCGGAACAAACTAATCTCTTAGCTTTGAATGCTGCCATTGAGGCTGCCAGAGCCGGTGAATCGGGCCGAGGATTTGCTGTGGTAGCGGAGGAAATTAGAAAACTGGCGGAAGAAAGTAACCGCGCAGCTAAAGAAATAGATGATTTAGCCTTGGAAATTCAAGGAGAGACGGATCGAACTCTAAATGATGTAAATGAAGGGAGCACTTCTTTAATAGCAACAGAAAAAACAGTGCATAGAACTATCGAATTTTTTGATACCATCCAACAAAGGGCCCATAAATCCAGCCAACAACTAGGAAATTTAGCTGAGCAAAGCCAGGCCCTGGTTACTTTAAGCGACTCAGTTTTAAATAAGGTGAATAATATCGTAGCCATAGTACAAGAAACTACCGCTAGTGCCGAGGAAGTAGCAGCCTCCACGGAAGAACAAGCAGCCTCTGTACAAAATATCACCGACTCGGCTGAGAAAGTGGCTGAATTAGCCCAAGAGCTCAATACTATGGTAGCAAATTTTAAATTATAGAACTGTAATGATGTTCTAAGGATAGGTAAACACCAAAAAGTACACAGGTAACATTCTTTCGTTATCTGTGTACTTTGCTATATATACTAATATATAAGTACTTAATTATTGAAGGATAAACCGAACTTTTTCATTTTTCTTACTACCGTACTTTGATTAACTCCTAAATGAGCGGCAACCTTTCGTGTTGATCCGTATTTTTCTAAAGCCTCTGTTAGAATAGCTTTTTCCACATCAGCCATTTTTTTATCGAGAGTAGCACATTTATGAGACTTTGCTTCATTTCCTAGTTGAGCTAAGGGGAATTTTAAGGAATCATTATTTTGCAAGTGTTCAATTAAACATTCAGAAGTAATGCCAGAACCTGAAGTTGTTACGACACAACGTTCAATAACATTTTCCAGCTCACGCACATTGCCGGGCCAATTGTAGCATTTGAGAATATTCATTGTAGATACATATAGTTCCTTTTGTACGCCGTATCTTTTACACAAGCGCTCCAAGAAAAATGTTGCCAGAGGAACTATTTCCTCATTTCTCTCCCGAAGAGGAGGAATTATAATAGGGATCACGTTTAATCTGTAATACAGGTCTTCGCGGAAAAGGCCTTCATCTACTAATTTTTTAAGATCCTTGTTAGTGGCAGCGAGAATCCGAATATCTACCGAGATATCTTTCGTTGCTCCTACAGGTTTAAAAGTACGTTCTTGAATGACATGAAGCAATTTTGTTTGCAGATTTAAAGATAGAGCATCAACTTAATCTAGGAAAAGTGTGCCTTGATGGGCAAGTTCAACCAAACCTTTCTTACCGGCTTTTTGAGCCCCTGTAAAAGCTCCTGGCACATAGCCGAAAAACTCTGATTCCATTAAATTCTCTGGGATAGCTCCACAGTTTACCTGGACAAAATTATTGCTACTGCGGGCGCTAAGTCGATGCAATAGTCGAGCCAGAGTTCCTTTACCTGTCCCTGATTCTCCTAAAAATAATACAGTTGAGTCAAAGGAAGCTATTCTACGTAAAGTTTGAACGACTTTCATCATAACTGGACTTTTGACGATGAGGCCCTCTAATTCGTTGGAGTCTTGTTTTAAATCAGCAATTTCCGTGATGTAACGGCGTATAGAATCTCCCATCTTTGATAATTGTTTTCTAAGGTTATAGAACTCAGTAATGTCCCTAGAAATTGTTATTATTCTAGCAATTTGCCCCTTTTCATCAAATACCGGGTTGGCGGAAGCCACAAGTTTTTTCCCCGTTTTTGTCTCTTGAATTATGGTAACTTGCTTCCTAGTTTGTTTAACAATAGGAGTAAGGGAGGGGAAAAAGTACTTTTCCTTCTCCAGTTCATTGACGCTTCTGCCGATAAGTTCAGCTGCTGAAACGCCGTAAAATTCCTTACAGCCTAGACCTACTTCCAGAGTTTTTCCATCTCCATCAGTGACAAAAATTTCTGCCGGTGCAGCAGAATCAATAGATATACCTAAGGAATTGACAGATTTTTTTAGACATTCAATATCGCGGCTCAATTCATTTTCCCAACACACATCACGCAATATTACTATACCGCCTAAATCTGGCAGAGCTACAGGTTCATACAACAGGAGAAGATCTCCGGCAGTAGTTGTAAATTTTGTTACGGCGGGGCCATCATTATTAAGTCTGCTGGTACATTCCGATGGCAAGACTTCCGAGATATGCTTGCCTACTAGAGATGCTAAGGAATGGCGTAAAATCATTTCAGCTCGCATATTTCCGGTTTTAACACGAAAAAACTTATCCAGCAGGATTAGACCGTCAGCCAGATTTCCCATAGTCTTTTCCCCTTTCAAGTAGTAGTTGGCTAAGTAGCCAAAAGAGTATGTACAGCGAACTTAAAATTTGGTACAATTAGCTTACTGAGTAAAATACTTACAAAACGAAGTATTAATATATAAAAAGGCAAATGTGCTAAACAGCAACAAAAAGCCTAGCAACTGTTTAACCATTAAATCCTAAATAGTCCCGGTTATTAATTAAAACTTTATTATTTCTAAAATAATCTCATAAATGAAACTCTTCTAGGTAAATTTTATCATAAATGCCCAGATATTAGTACTAATTTGCAAATTTGTATAAATAATCAAATTATTTTATTAGAACTAGTGTAGTAGGACCAAGACATATTATCTTGATCCTACTACTAAAGTAGTTATTTGGCAGGTATTATAATGCCTACTCTTTTATAATAGCTCCCTCTTTCATAATAACCTGCATATTTTCCACAGCAATGGCGCGGATGTTTTCCAATGGGTTGCCATCAATAACCAACAAGTCAGCAAACTTGCCTTCTTCTAAAGTTCCCGTAATATCTCCGACTTTTAGCATTTCAGCACCTATTTTTGTGGCAGCCATAATAGTATCCATTTCGGAAATCTGAGCTTTTTCCACAAAGGAGTAAATTTCGCCTATAGCGGTTATACCATAAGGAGTAAGGCTTGAGCAGAAGGAATCAGATCCGATGGTTAGGCCTATGCCTTTATCTTTGGCTTTGCGGAGATTGGCGTAAACACGATTCAGTTCTTTTTCGGCAACGGAATTACCAGGATATTTGTCATGTACTTCCGCAATATATGGTGGAGCATAAGTCTTAAACCATTCATTCAAGAACTGAATTGTGGGGCAAAAGTATATACCTTTCTCTGCCATTATATCTAAGCATTCATCGTTTAAGGTCTGCCCGTGAATAATTAGATGCACGCCTGCTTTTGCGGAATCTAAGGCACCGCCGTATCCCTCGGCATGAGACCATACAGGGATATCAACCATACTACATTCATCTACGACGGCTTTAATTTCTTCATAAGTATAATGCTGATCTAATTTTTTATCCCAGCGCCAGATTCCTCCGCCTGTTGACCAGATCTTGATGGCGTCGGGGCTCTCACGAAGACGTCTACGTACGGCTTTACGTAAATCCCAAGGGCCATCCACGCGTTCTGCCCAAGGATGGGACTGTTCATTATACCAGATAGGTAGTTTATGGCTGTCACCGTGTCCGCTGGTGCGGCAAAAACCTACACCGGAGGTAACTACGCGGGGACCGGTCATGACGCCTGCTTCAATCATATTACGGATATGTATACCGGAACGAGAAATTTCACCAACTGTTGTTAAGCCACGCTCTAAGCATTCGTGTGCTTGCTGGGTCGCAACGACGGTCTTTTGGACTGGGTCTTCTAATATCCATTCGCTATCGTCGTCCGTCTGATTACCAGAAAAATGCAGATGGGCATCAACCAGACCGGGCATGATAGTTTTCTCTGAGATATCCAGTACCTCATAGTCAGAACCAAACGTCTTTTTCGGCCCAGCGTACACGATTTTTGTATCTTCCACGAGCACCAGGGAATCTTTAACTGCTTCTTTTCCGGTTCCATCGATCAAAAGTCCGCCTGTAAATGCTATTTTTTTACTCATAATTTGTTCCTCCTTATTTAAGTCAAGTACCACATTTGGCAGTACTTGCATTTATTATTATTTTATTAAGTTTCTTACTATACTTTAAAAAGGAAGCTATCGAGCTACTCGTTGTTGGCCAGATAGGATGCTTAAAAGCAATCCGATTGCCAACCATGTACCAGTGATAACCCATTCAAGGGGTTTTAGTGCCGCCGGACTGGAGGGGATAACTAAAAGTCCGATAATGATGCAGCCGGCCAGACAGGCAGCTCCAATGCCCAGCTTTCCACCTGGAACCCTATATGGTCGCTTTAACTCTGGTTCTGTTTTGCGCATTCTCAGGCACGCAAAGCTGACCATAGTGTAAGAAAAAATGAAAGCGAGTGCAGAAACATTCGTTAGAGGGAGAAGCATTTTTCTTCCCAGGAAAGGACCTGCCAGGGTTAGAACGCACATAACTATGTTAGCGGTAAAAGGGGTTCCCGCTTTTGGATCCAATTTTTCAAAACTCTTGGGAATTTGCCTTTTGCGTCCCATAGCTAGCAAGATGCGGCTTGAGGCGGCAAAAGATGAATTCATGGGTCCCATAGGTCCTAGGGTTGCAATACAGAGCATCACAAGATAGAGAATTATACTGATGTTTTTTAGGCATGCCAATGCCGGAACAGAACTTTTGATAAACTCCGTCCACGGGAGGATGGTGCCGAAGGAGTATATAGCAAGCATGTAGAATGCGCCGGCGGCCAACAGAGACAAACCGATAACTATAGCGAACTTGTTTCTATCAAGTCCCTCGGCGGCTTCTTCCGCCTGCTGAGGAGCGGTGTCAAATCCTGAGAAAAAGAAGGGAGTCATCACTAGCACGCTGAGCATTCCCACAAAAAGGCCGTTGGCCTCGGTGGTGGCTGTAGGGCCTGTCACTTTGCTGAACAACGGCTGCATATTTTGGGGGCCACCCTTAAGCAGAGAGATTATCATTGCCAGCGCCATACCGGTCATGAGAGCTTTAAATAAAAAACCCTGCAATCTGGCTGCTGAGGATGCGCCTTTAAAATTCAGGTAGCTAACATATATGCCAACGCCGAGGGCGATTAGGGTGGGCAACAGAAAAACATCTGCTCCCAGAATTGAATAGAGCTTAACGGATCGCAGGACAGGTAATAACTCGCCGAATCTTTCAGAAACCAGTGTTGAAACAGCCAGTGTCTCCCATGGGCACAAGATTCCCTTTCCCATTACTATTAACCAGCCGGTAAAGTAAGAAACTTTGGAGCCGAAAGCGCGATCAACATATTCTACAGTGCCGCCTGACAGCGGAATCGCGGCGGAGAGTTCTCCGAATACCGCACTCATCGGTAGAAGGAATAATGCCCCGATAGCAAAGGCAAGGATTGCCGCCAAGGGGCCTCCACCGATAATCATCCAGTCACCTACCAGCAAGACCCATCCGGTTCCGATAGTAGCGCCAAAACCAATAGTAAAGTAATTCCATAAAGTCAAGGATTTCTTCAGTCCTATTGTTGGTGATTCGGTTAGTATCTTAGTAGACATTTTTTTTACATACCCCCCTACTTATTTAGGATAGTTGAAATCATGCTTCGCATGCGGGTGCATGTTGTTTGCAAGAAATAATAAATATCTAGCCTCCTTTCTAGGGGATTTAACCTGCAAACAGAAACCGGATGAAAAATTGGTCTTTTGAGATTGCCAACGAAGCTGACTAACTGACTTACTATAGTAGCAATTAATGTGCCAAACTATTTAGAAAATTTAGAGTATAAAACGGGGAAGTACTGAAAATAGAGGGGTGGGAGTGTGTAAAAATTTTTTGAGAATTAAATTAATCTTACAATAAAATGATGAAAAGTTTTAAACATAGCAAAGAGATTCCGCCTTGCATCACTTGGTAGTTCTCGGCTGAGAAACATCTGATGCTTATTCCGAATTGCATCACTAACAGATGCGAGTATGCATCTTGGTTAAAATGCTAGTAAAGATGGTTTTTTTAAAAACCATCATTTTTTTATTTAGAAAGTGATGCAGTCTTGCAAGTTTATGGAAAGAGAAGCATATATATTTAAAAATATAAATATGTATGAAAAAATCTATGGGTATTAGATAAAAATAGTATATTATTAGCCATAATATGTAAATAATAGGGGCAGAACAGAGAAATAAAAGGAAAAAAGGTAGAAAAAAGTTTTCAAATTAGACAAATTATTACAATATTTTCAGAAATTTTAGTGTATAATGTGGACGAGATTTCGTTAAATGAATATAGGGGAAGCAATGAAGCACATTTTTTACTATGGGCGCCTGGAATGTGCGGAGTTAGTGGTGCAACCGACCCAATCTATAGATATAGATTGGGTTTTTATGTTCCTATTTATATTTATTAGTAAAGGGGATGGGAAAAAGTATAGTTTTCATCTTAAATTTACAGAAAAGAAGGTGATGAAGATCCTTAAGAGAAAAGCCACAGGAATTCTCCTAATTCTAACCCTGCTGTTTATGGTAGGGATTCCGGGAAGTGCTCAAACGGCTTATGCTAATGATAGTCCCGACCTGGAGATTGATATTGTGGGTGGAACAACAGAGGGTGGGGAGCTAGTTTTTGAGAATGTGGATGACACTGGGTGGTATCCCGGTTTAACCGGTAAAGGAACGGTACGGATTAATAACCTAGCCTTTCATAAGGTGAAAATCAGAAATCTTGGGTTAAAGATGGAGTTAAGTGACGAAGAAAAATTTAATATTTTTGATGACGATATGCACTTAATTATTAAAAAGGGAACTTATCCTAACTTTGAGGATTCCTCCTTATATGAAGGGAAATTCTCAGAAATATTGTTTGACCAAGATAGTTCTGAATACAGAGGGAAAAACGTAGACATAGAAATTGGCAGAAATGGGTATATAGATTTAGAATACGCAGTCAGCATGGATGAGGATGCTAGCCAGGATATGCAGGGTATAACTGCTAAACTTTCCTTCTTATTAAATCTCAATGAGGTACCCCAACCCATTATTAAGGATGATGACAGAAATAAACATAAGAGTAAGGATGATGAAGTACCCTTCCCAGCCTTTTTAGATGATCAGCACTGGGCCCATGATTGTATTCAGGCTTTACTGGCTCACGGAATTATTGAATTGGAAGAGGGAGATACAGTAAGACCTGATGATTATATTACCAGAGCTGAAACGGCGATGCTGGTGGGCAGAGCCATAGGACTGGAGCCAAAAGATAAATTGTTCTCTGGTTATTTAGATCCCTTGCCGAAAGAAGCCCGTGGCTACATTATAGCGACTTCAGAAGCCAAGATATTTAGGGGCTATCCCGGCTGGCTCTTTAGGCCCAACAATAATATCACTCGAGAGGAATTAACTTCTGTCTTAGTCAGAGCCTTTAACAAAAAATTGGAGGGTGACCAACTCTTATTCTTTAAAGATAATGCCCAGATCTCCTGGTGGGCTTTGGAAGATGTTAAAGCGGGAGTACAAAATCAAGTTATTGGAGGGTATCCAGATAACACATTTAGGCCCAAAAACTTCATGACCAGAGCCGAAGCCTTTTCCATAGTATGTAGATTGATGGGATTCCACAGCCAACATTGAGGCAAATGGCAGCAAGAGTAGTGCAGAAGTTTACAACTCTTTAAGAAGGTGGTGATTTAGTGGGGGGTAGAGTAAAGAAAGGAAGATTTTTACGAAAGTATATTGGCTTGATTTCGATAGCCTTTATTCTAGCCTTAAGTGCTGTGGGAATAGGTTATGGTGCGTGGAATGATGGACTTCAAACGGAAGTGACTGTAAAGACGGGCACATTTGATCCTGAGGTAGAGATAACGAAAGTGGAATGTTATCGTGGTGGCAATTGGGAAATAAAGGACAGCGATAACTGGTATGTTACATCGAGTGAAGATAATATAAATTTTAAAGCTAAATGGGCAAAAAGTAGTAAACCATACAAGATTTATTTTAAGGTAAAAAACGCGGGAAAAATACCTATTAAATATAAAGTTGATGAAGTAGGATATTGTGAACGTATAGATGTAAGTTTAACCGAATCAAAACCACATAATGAATGGAAAGCATTGAATCAAGGTGAGAGCGAATCTGACAATTATATTAGGGTTGATACCGATGGCGTATTTTGGGGACGAGGTACATTTAATGTTCAATTAAAAATTAAACAATGGAATTTATAAACTTAATGTTGAAGAGTGCTTTAGGAGGTGATTTTATCTTCTAGTAGTAGAAGATAATTACATATATTTTTAGATATTAATAAAAAAATTAAAATAAGGAAGGAGTTAATTAAAGATGAAAAGAGTTAGATTTTTAGCTGTTATTATGGTAGCAGCCTTAATGATGATGGGGGTAGGCTATGCTGCTTGGACGGATCAAATTACTATGGAGGCTACGGTAAATACAGGGACATTTGATGTACAGTTTGATGATACAGCGGAGGCATGTAAAGTAGAATTTACGGGAACCCAGTATAATGGCGCAGATGTTGCTAAAGTAGGAGAAGATTTTGCTTTTAGTGACGAAAATGATAAAGCTACTGTAACTATAGAAAATCTTTATCCTGGTGCAGAGGGCAATATATATCTGAAGGTAGAAAACTACAGTTCTATTCCAGCTAAATTTAAGGGTGCTAGCGTAAGTATCGATACAGCCAATTTTGAGGATCATTTTTTGGTTAAAGGTCTTTACAATTTAGATGGAGGGACTTCGTATAATCCTGCAGTAGATAGTTGGACGAAGGTTGATTCTTTTGGTACTCAAATGAGTTTAACTTCAAATCCACTTATGAATGAAGTTCTTGCTCCGGCTACTATATCAGGAACTACTGCTGTTCCTTCTGCTGATGGAGATCTATATCTCAAAATTCCTTTCAAATTAGCAGATGATGAAGATGGAGCACCTGCTATTGGAGCAGAGGAACATGAAGGTGAAACAATTGTTGTTACAATCGATTTTGATTGGCAACAGTGGAACGTATAAGTTCATGTTTTAGAAGTATGTCCTTGAGCAGGGTTTTAAACCCTGCTCAATCAAAATCCTTAAGAGGGTGAGAATAAATGAAGAAAATGCTGGCAATCCTTTTATTCGGTATAATTTTAGCTTTAGCTGTTCTACCTTCAGGTTACGGAGGCTGGGAGAGAGATATTACAGTAACGGGAACATTTAGATGGGGAGATTCTTATTAGTGATTGTACAGAACTGTTAATTAACTATAAACACCAACTTCTTGGGGGTGAGCAGAATAAGAGAAAGATTTTTCATCTCAGGAATTACAAAAAGAAGATGTATCCTGCTGGTAGCGATGCTGGCAGGAGTTTATCTCATTGAAAATATGCCATTAGGAGCCATAGGAGGAAGCTTTGTCTTTACATATGTGGTGCAGCCCCTGCTATGGCTGCTTGTTGTTTTAGCCGTATGGTATTTTCCCCGGGCTAGAGCGGCAGGCCGTTTGCGCTTGAAGGGTTTTCTTAACCTGCTGGCGTTTATTTGTGCGGCGTTTTATATCTTAATGATGCTGGCAGGGGGGATGGTGGATGGCTTTGGACATAGTCCCTATTCCTTTACTCCTTTGGGTATCCTGACAAACCTTGTTTTTGTTGGTTCTGCTCTATTGGGCGTAGAGCTGGCTCGGGCTTTTCTAATAAACAATCTAGCGGAACGGCGGCCCTTTCTGGTTATAACTGTGTTCAGTATCTTTTTTGCTTTGCTTAGTCTGTCCCTGCGCAGATTGTTTACCTTGAATTCTGTTTTTGAATTCACCAAATACGCGGGGAATTTTCTCTTGCCTGCCTTATCGGAGAGCTTTATGACCTCTTATTTGGCTTATTTAGGAGGACCAATACCGGCCTTGATTTACCGGGGAACTTTGCAGGGCTTTCAGTGGTTCTGTCCCATCTTACCTAACTTGGGCTGGATAACTAAGACCTTTTTGGGAGGCTTTATTCCCTTCGTCAGCATGATAATCGTGCAGCAGGTTTATTTGCTGGAAACCAAGGAAATTCGCAAAAATTCAAAAGATAAAGAAAGTGTCGTGGGTTGGGTCTTAACCAGTGTGATTTCAGTGATGTTAATCTGGTTTGCCGTAGGGCTTTTCCCTGTCTATCCTTCTGTTATCGCCACAGGCAGTATGGAACCTATGATTAAACCAGGGGATGTAACCATCATGAAAAAAATTAAAGCTGAAGATATCGAAAAGGGCGATGTGATTCAATTCCGGCACGGAGATATCTTTATTACTCACCGTGTTATTGATATCAAAGATGAACAAGGGAAGAGGTATCAGACTAAGGGAGACAATAATCCTTCCCCGGACAGTGATCTAGTAGCACCGCAACAAGTTAAGGGAAAATTAGTGCATGTTATACCTAAATTAGGGTGGCCCTCCCTTATTCTCAGAAGCAGCGAAGGAGGTTAGGATGTGAAAGAAAAGAAGGAGGAAACAAAAGAGAAGAACAGGAAAAAGCTAAAGCTACTTAAGAAATTAAGAATTGCCTTAATGGTAGTTGCTTCACTAATCTTTGTAATAACAGCTTCTTTTGCTTTTAAAGGGTACAAGTATCCGGGCTTTATTAATGAAACCGTACCCTTATATTCCTATCATAGTAAAGCCAATATTAATTATCAGGTACTATATAATCCTAATATCCTTTATGCAGAAACTGTGGCGGGAGAAGGTCTAACTTATATTACCCAGTATATTAAAGATGTGAAGGCTTTGTTGAACTTTCAATTTACAGGGGAGAGGGAAGCGGAATATAAAGGGGAGTATGAAGTTTCCGCTGCTATCAAAGGTACGGTAAAAGAAGGAGATAAAATAAAGACTATCTGGACTAAAGATTATCAGCTTCTTCCCCGGACAAGCTTTCAGGGCAAAGATAAAAAAATAAATGTCCAGACGGAATTGGACATCGATTATAAACAATACTATAATTTCGTGCAAAGATTTATTGAGGATACAAAAATTAATTCTGATGTGAATTTAGTGGTTTATTGGAAGGTGTGGCTGGATGCTCAGACCGATAAAGGACCTATCAAAGAAGAATTAATTCCTGTGCTGAGCATTCCCCTTAATGAAAGGTATTTCCAAATGGGCGGAAGCACCGTTAAGGAGAATAACAGTGCCTTAGAAACAGTAACTCAGAAAGCGGCACCGATCAATACCAAGAAGGTAACAGTTTTAACAGGCCTTGCACTTTTGGCATTAGTAGGTGCTATTTTCCTCTATTTCTTTACCGTAGGCTATGTGGAAGATAATTATGTGAAGCAGAGCATGAAGAAGATTATGAAAGACCATAAGGATAGGTTGGTATCCCTCCATGAGAGTGTAGTGCTTTGTACAGACAACATAATTCCGGTGAAAACTATGGAGGATTTGGTGCGTATTGCCGATGAACTTAGCAAGCCTGTGCTGTATAAATATGAAGGTCAAGGGGTGCCCGCTTTTTATGTTTTAGATGAGGCGAAAACCTATTTATATGAAGTAAAAGTTCCTCAAGCAGAAAGTATAAAGGAAAGTAAAGTTCAGGCAGAAGTGCCGAATGTAAAGGCATAAATGTTTATGAGAAAAAGGGGTTGTCCTACAAGGACAGCCCTTTTAGTTATTAGTTCTAGAATTTTATAATTCCCACAAGCTGTAAAAATACCGTTATAAGTGCTAATGGTCCAATATATTTTACTCCATAAGTATAGTATTTGTTGATCTTAAATCCTTCTCCTAGATTGATCTCATCCAATAAGAGTTTGGGTTTCCATACCCAACCAACCAGAACCAGCATTATAAAGCCACCTCCGGGAAGAATCATATTGTTAACTAGGAAGTCGGAAGCATCAAAGATTGTTTTTCCGAATATTGTAACATCTTGCCAGGGACCAAAGGAGAGCATTTGGAACATGCCTAGGACAAATATAAGAATGCTGGATGCTATTACAGTTTTCTTTCTATTCCATTTCCATTCATCGACACAATACCCTACCACTGCTTCTAAAATGCACATGGTGGAAGTGAGGCAGGCGAAGAATAATAATAAGTAAAAGAGGGTACCAAAAACCATACCAAATTTCATTTTAGCAAAGATGATAGGAAGGGTAATAAAGACTAAAGGTGGCCCTAAGGTGGGTTCCACACCGAAAGCAAATACTGCGGGAAAGATAATAAAACCCATTAATAATGCGGCCATAGTATCACCCAAAGACACCATCAGGGCACTGCTGGTAATAGTTTTTTTCTTATCCAGATAACTGCCGTAAATCACTAAATTACCACAACCAACCCCTAGGGTAAAGAAGGATTGTCCTATGGCTGCTAAGATTGCTTCGGGAGTTAAGGCGCTAAAGTTAGGTTTTAGATAAAACTCTAAGCCTGCACCGGCCCCGGGTAAAGTAACGGATTTGATAGCCAGCCCTATGATCATTATAAAGAGCAAGGGTAAAAGTACATTACATACTTTTTCTATACCGCCTTTTATGCCTCTTATAACAATAAATCCCGTGATAGCCACCATAATAAACTGCCAGAAGAAAAGTTCTAGGGGACTATTCATAAAAGCTCCGAAATTAGCAACAATCTGCTGGGAACTTGCTCCGGCATAAGATCCCGTAAGAGATTTAAAGAGATAGGCTATGGCCCAGCCGGCTATGCCGAAATAAAAGGATAAAACAATAACTAAAGCGATGACACCGACAATACCAAGCAGATACCATTTTGTCCCGGGCATTAGCTTTTTCAAGGCACCGGCATAATTTAAATTAGTTTTTCTCCCGATAGCGAATTCAGTGATAAGTATGGGAGTAGCGATAAACATTAATGATATTAAGTAAATAACCAGGAAAGAGGCGCCGCCATAACGACCAGTAACATAAGGGAACTTCCACACATTGCCTAAACCGATTGCTCCACCTATAGAAGCTAAAACAAAGCCCATTCGTGATGACCACTGTTCTCGTTGGTTTTCTAATACAGGATTATTTGTCTCCCGAGAAATACTCATCAGTACACCTCTCCTTAAAATTATTTCTTATTTACAAAGGTAATAATAGTTGCAAAATTCAAAATAAATCGCCTAAAAATTTTAAAGCTACGCACCTGTCTCAGAAATGTACAGGGGAGAGACAACAATGATGGTTTTCTGAGACAGGTGTAAAAATTATAGTACTAGAGCATTTCGAAGCCGGCGGTAAAGTGTCGTAGGGAAGTGATAGGACCTTCATAAACTAATTTCATGCCTGTATATTTATCACGGTTTTCGTAGATGTAGCCTAAGGTATTGGCGATAACATCCATATGTCTATCTGTATAAACTCTGCGGGATATACATATTCTCATTAATTCTAATTCCGGCCAAATATCTGCTCCGGTTTTCGGGTCTTTTTTACCAAAGGCACAGGCTCCTAATTCTACAGCACGCACTCCGGCTTCTTCATATAAGGCACATACTAATCTTTGAGAAGGAAATTCAGATTGAGGAATGTTAGGGAAGAATCTTCTGCCGTCTACATATACCCCGTGCCCACCTGTAGGTTCTACGATGGGGATTCCCTTTTCTTTTAGTTTTTCTCCTAAATAATGAACTTGTTCCGTGCGGTATTTGAGATAATGTTCATCGCAACCTTCCTGAAGTCCCACTGCTAAAGCTTCTAAATCTCTGCCGGCCATACCACCGTATGTAATAAAACCTTCATGGACAATAGCCATTTGATTGGCTTGGGCAAAGACGTCCTTGTTTCTTGTAACAAATAAACCGCCAATGTTAACCAGGCCATCTTTTTTAGAACTCATGGTAGCTGTTTCACAATAAGAGAACATTTCGTTTGTTATTTCTTTAATGGATTTATTTTGATAGCCTTCTTCCCTTTGTTGGATGAAATAAGCATTTTCTGCTAGTCGTGCACTGTCTATGACCACAGGAATGTTATATTTCTTAGCTAAAGCACTTACTTCTCTGATATTTTTCATAGATACGGGTTGTCCGCCGTTGCCGTTACAGGTAACAGTGATAATGACAACACAAATTTTTTCTGCACCCTTTTCATCAATTAGCTTTTGCATTTTATTTAAATCCAGGTTGCCTTTGAAAGGATGATAGCCGCTGGCTGAATCCAAGCCTTCATCTATAACCTGATCTACGGGGAAGGTACCTAACATTTCGGCGTTACCCCTGAAAGTATCAAAGTGGAGGTTACCGATGGCATACATTCCTGGTTTACAGTAGATTTGGGTCATGATGTAGTCTGCGGCTCTGCCCTGGTGGGTTGGTTGCACGTAAGGCATGCCAAAGATGTCTTGCACGGACTTTTCTAATTTATAGAAGCTTTTACAACCGGCATAAGATTCATCTCCCAATAATAAGGCGGACCATTGCTTATTACTCATAGCTGAAGTTCCGCTATCAGTTAGACAATCGATATAGACATCTTCTGCTCTGAGTCGGAAAGCATTGTAACCTGCTTCCTTAAGGCACTGTTGCCTCTGCTCCTTGGTAGTCATCTTGAGGGGTTCTACCATCTTAATTCTAAAAGGTTCAGCAGTCATAAAACGCATAAACTATTCCTCCTCTAAGTTTTAATTTTAGATAATTAATTGTCGTCTTGACAATTAATTATCTTCTTAACAATATATTATAATGAGTACAAAATTTTGTCAATAAATTAAATATTATAATAAAGTGAAAAAACAATATTGATAAAAAAAAGACACCTTTCACTTTTATCGTGAAAGGTGTCTTTGCGTTCTTATGATTCTCTGATGTAGCGATAAACTGTTACTTCTGAGCAATTTAAGATTCTTGCTGTTTCTGCAACTGAGCCCTTGATCAAAAAAGTCCCTTTTTTATCTAAGGCTTTAATTATTTCAGATTTCTCATCCATAGATAAACGATCAGGGGGGACATTATATTTATTAACAGCTTCTTGTATTACAGAACTCATTAAATCTTCAAAAGAAAAATCAAAGGTTTCAAAAAATTTATGTTCTTCTTTAGCTTCTTCTGTTCTTTCAGGACCATTAATCATTTCATTAATAAATTCTCTCATTTCGATTAATTCTTTTACTTGAAAATTTATTATTAACATCCCTTTTAGATTATTTTTATTGTCTTTAACAAAATATGTAGCTGAACGCAGTTTCTTGCGATCTTGGGTAAAAGAACGGTAATTTACTAGATAATCTTTAGTCTTGTATATTTCATCTTCAATAAATCGTAATTCCACACCTGTGATTTTATTTCCCACCTTATGGCTTTCAGCAAAGGAATTTTCTACATGACATATTTCCTTTTTATCTGTGTCATAAAGTATAAATTCTGTATTAGAACCATAAAATTTGGCGAGAAATTTAATCATAGGGATATAACTTTTTAAATCACTCATGGGGGCATCCTCCTATGTATATGAAATAGATAAATCCGAAAAGCAACTATAGCATAAGTAAAAATAATAATATCTATTTTAAGTATAACAAAAAGGATATCAGTATAAGTATTTGCTAACATAATACTTTACAATGATATCCTTATTGGAAATAATATCATAAATATTCTAACAAGCAGTTCATAAAAAGACAATAATGTCTAACTATGAGATTTTCATTTAAGCAAGATTCCTTGTTGGGCAAGCTCCACTGCACGTTGGGACAGATAAAAGCTATAACTGGAAGAAAGCTTATTTTCCCGTGCCTTCAGATATGTTAATTCACTGTTTAACAAGTCCACTTTAGAGAGATTACCTAACTCATATCTTTTCTCATCCCAAGAATATTTTAATCCTGCATTTTTTTCTGCTATTTCTGCCCCTTGATAGGCTTTTTCTTTTGTTTGCAGATCGGCTAGTAGATTAACAGCATCATCTTTAAGCTTTGTTTTTTCGGCCTCAATTTGTAGTTCCATTTCTTTAATCTCGATTTTTGCTATATCTGACTGACGATACTGGCTAGTAGTATTACCATCATTTAAATCATCTTTTTTATCCCTCAAGTCTCTTTGTAATTGGGGAATAGTAGTGTTTTCCGCTTCAATTTTAGTGATTAACATTTCTTGCTGAGGGATGATGGAGAGGGAGGGGATATAAAGAGGAGATAAGGTGAAATCTGAGTCATAGGTTCTACCCATCATATCGTTTAACTTACCCTTAGAAGTTTGTAGATTTTTGTCTAAGGTAATTATTGCTTTGTTAGTAGTTAGGCCTTGAGAAGAAAGGTCAGCAACTTTATCTTGGGTACTTCTTCCCAATGCTAATTTGGCTTCTTCTATTTTTAACAGAGTAAGCTTTAATTCATATTCTTTTTGGAGAGTTTTTCTTTGGTTTTCTTGCAGTAAAATATTTGTATATAGTTCTTCTACTGTATATTCCAGCTGCTTTTCATAATTATTATGGGTTATAACAGCATCATCGAAACTGTCTTCCGCATCTCTTTTTTTATCTTTTAAGGAAGCTAAGTTTCCTTCGCTTGAACTACTTTTGCTTTTTTCTGCAGTTAGTAGTTCTTCTAGTTTTTTAATTCTGGGTTCCACAGAAGTATCGCCTTTGTTTAGCATTTGCTGTAGCATAAGATATTCCGTGCGTAGGGTATCTGAAGAGGAATATTTGCTGTCGTTATAGGAGTTTTCGGCTTGCTTTAGTTTAAGTTTTGCTTTATCGGCATTTAATTCCTGCTTTTTTAGTTCTCGATTGTTGGTGAATACCAACTCTTTGACTTGCTGTAAGGTTAGCGTTTCGCCGGTAGCAAAGACTGTAGAGCAATTAAGGAAACTTATGAAGATTAGTAGTAGCGTTAGGAAAAGTTTAACTTTTAATTTCATTATAGGCTCCCCTTTTTTCCATTTTATCCTGAACTATTAATGAAAGTTTTACTTTACTCATAGCGTAAGGCTTCAATAGGATTTAAGCTGGCAGCCTTTAAGGCAGGGTAAAAGCCAAAAAAGATACCCGTGATGGCGGAAAATAACAAACCTAACAGGACTCCACTTAAAGATGGCAGAGCCGGAAGACTAAAATAACTTAAAATAGGGAGGGTGGCTCCTCCTATAATTACCCCGATAATTCCCCCCACCAAACTTATGACTACTGCCTCACTCAAAAATTGGGTGAGGATTTCTTTTTTCTTGGCACCAATAGCTTTGAGAGTACCTATTTCTTTGGTGCGTTCCTTAACACTTACGAACATGACGTTCATAATGCCAATCCCACTAACGATTAAAACTACGATGGCTACGGCCAATAATAAAAGGGACATGGTTCTAGCAGACTCCTGGGCGGCCGCCAGACGGCTACCTGCATCACGAACGCGAAATTGCTCAGCACCACCAATGCGATGATTTTCATCTAGAATAGAAGTAATATCGGCAATAGCATTTTGTACACTTTCAATATCAGCTGCTTGAGCTACAATAGTAGGATTAGCTTTACTTCCTAAGAGGTATTTTTGCCCTACGGTATAAGGTACAAAGACGGACTCATCATAGCTGAGTCCAGGGCCCGAATCTCCCAGCAAGTCTAAAATACCGATAACTTTAAATCTTCTACTGCTTACAGTAATGGTTTCCCCTATTAGGTTAACACTAGGGTCCCCATCTTTTAGAGTTTCGGCAATTTCTGCTCCTAAGATAACATATTTATTTTGGTTGCTTTCATCTTCAGCAGAAAGGAAGCTACCTTCTTTTAACGTGAAGTGATTAACTTCCTGAAATTCCGGCTCGATGGCAGAAAAACTACCTGTACAGGAAATGCTATTGTAACTAATATCTCCTCTGCCTGATAAGATAGGAAAGGCTACAGAGATATAAGGACTTTCTTGAAATAATTCTGCATCGCTTTTTGATAAAGGAGAGATTACTTTTCCTCGCATAGCCGGCATTACCATGATAGTGCCTACATTTAAGCGGGAATACTGTTGGTTAACTTGAGCTTCCCCTCCTTTTCCAATAGCAACTACTAAGAAAATAGTAGCAGTACCCACAATAACTCCCAAAGTAGTTAAGAAGGTTCTGATTTTATTAGTATAGATATTAATAAGTACCATTTTGAAGAGTTGTTTTAATTGCATAATAGTATCACCTGCTTTGCGTAGATAAGATAACAGTATCGTTTACTGTAAGGCCTTCTAGTACTTCAACACTGCTACCGTCTGTGAAACCAGTTTTAATGGCCTTATCAATGTAATTACCAGTGTTATCAACTATGGTGACCAACTGTTTACTATCTACTACTTTGATAGCCTTAAAAGGTACGATGAAGCAATCCTTTATCTCCTTAAGGATAAAAGCAGCTGTACAGGTCATACCGTCCCTCAGATCCGGACTAGCATCTAGTACCGTAATTTCCACGTTATAACTAACGATTCCCGATTCCGAAGTGGGAAGTATATCAATATTACTAACTTCACCTGTAAACTCTGCATCAGGCAGAGCGTCTACTGTGATATATACCAGCTGTCCTAATTTAATTTGATTAATATCATATTCTATAACTTGTGTTGTGGCTTTAACCTGATTATTTTCGTGCATTACGGCAATATCCTGTTCATCTGTAACACTTTCACCTACTTTTTTATCCATGTTGATGAGGGTTCCAGATACAGGGGCATAAAGGATAGTGTCGTCCAGGTTTTCTCTGGCTATTTTTACGGCGATTTCGTTTTGATCTTCTTCCTGATTGTCATTTTCATAATTGTTTACTAAGATCTGATGAGTTTTTAAGATATTATTGTATTCCAGTTGTTTGTTGTCTACTTCCATTTTCTTAGTTTTTAATTCATTAGGTGAATAAGCATCAGGTATTGTCTCTAATTCTGCATATTCATCTTTTAGTTTTTCCAATTCTGTTTTAATCTTTTGCACTTTTAATTCATCATTAAGTAGATTTGTTAACTCTTGCTCTTGGGCATCTTTTAGTTTGGCTAGGGCCAGTTGATATTGGTCCAGATAACTTTCATCATCTAGCTTGGCGATGATTTCCCCTTTTTGTACTTCCGCCCCTTCCTTAACTAGGATTTCGGCAATAGTCCCCTTTACTCCGAAGCGTAAATTAACTTTAGAAAATTCAATAACTCCGTCTGTATCCATGCCCACCCTGATATTATCTTTTTTTACTTGCACTTTTTGATATGTAACAGTGGGGCTTTCTTCTTTCGCTGGTTTTACCGCAAGCAGGGCACCAGTGGAAAGAAGTATGATAATTATCACCATCAGTATTATTTTTTTACGTCCTATTTTCAACACTGTTTATGATCACCTCCAAGGATTAGCTGGTTTTGCTTAGTCTGCCATCTTTTATATAAACTACTTTTTCCATTTTTTCAGCTACTTCTACATCGTGGGTTATTACTACGATTGTGTTGCCTTGAGTATTAAGTTCTGCAAAGATATTTATAACATCAAGGCTAGATTTGCTGTCCAGATTACCGGTAGGTTCATCAGCCAAGATCAGGGGGGGATTGCCAATAATAGCACGGGCGATAGCTACCCTTTGCTGCTGACCGCCTGATAATTCATTAGGGCGATGGGAAAGTCTATTCTTCAAGCCCAATATATCCAATTTTTCAGTGGCTCTTTGTTCCGCCTGTTTTTCATCCATTCCTCGGTAGAGTAGAGGTAGCATTACATTTTGTAGGGCAGTTAGTCGCGGTAGTAAATTAAATTTTTGAAAAACAAAACCTATCTTTTTATTGCGCAACTCTGCTAGTTTATCTTCAGAGCTTTCCAAAATATTTTCTTCATCTAGAAAATATTCTCCTGAAGTAGGAATGTCCAAGCAGCCTAAGATATTCATTAGAGTAGATTTACCTGAGCCCGAAGGACCTAAGATAGCTAAATAATCGTTTTCTCTTACTTGTAAACTTACATTATCTAGAGCTCTTAGCTCTTCGCTACCACTCTGATAGAGTTTAATTAAATTCTTAGCCTCTATAATACATTTCATTCTCTGGGACCCCCTCCACCGGGTATTCCTCCTCCGGGGCCTCCTTCCGGTTCCCTTCCAGTTCTATTTTCACCACTTTGTTTCCTGGTCTTTTGTCTAGTTCCTGAAAGTTGTACAAATTCCACAGTGCCATCTTCTGCCTTCCATATTTTCAGGATGGCATCTTTCGTGATCTCAGTCATAGCGACAGACTGTGCAGTCCTTTGGCCCTCAGTCATCTTAAGAGTTATGATAGGTATGCCTACAGGAATCATGAAGCATTCGGTCTCGGTGCTTAGCTGCAAACGGTTTCCCCCCGGTTTTTTAGGGGAGTCATCTTCATCAATTAGATTCTCAGCTTCTGTATTTGTGGGGGGAGGATTTTCCTCTGGATTTTTAGGGAGGGCCTCTTTATCAGCTAAGTTTTTTGAACCTTGTGCGTCGGAGCTCATCATTTTAAAGATAGTGACTTCATTGCCAATTATCTCTTTAACCTTACCCTGTAAATCAGGGATTCTTGCGGGGAGTTCATAATTGGCATTCTCTGAAGATGTTTCGAATTCAGTAGACTTACTGGAAGCATGGTCGGAAGAGTTGTTGCATGCAGTAAGTAAACAGAAACTTAAAAATAATACAGCGAAAAAACTTGGTTTTGTGGTACCCATTATTTCACCTCATCTAAAAATTTGTTCTTGGCATAAATTTTATTGGTTAAATGTGAGAAAAAAGTGAGAAAGGGCTAAGAAATCTTTGAAGATCAGTAAAGCAGAATAAAAGTGTGAGCGAAATGTGAGGGAATTGTGTCAACTTGGTGAAAGCTTCATGAAATGTGCTTTAGCGGAGACTTGGCTATGATATAATCAGGCTAAGAAATTGAAGGCGGGGGAGATTATTTTTGAGCAAAAAAAATATTCTCGTAGTAGATGATGAGGAAAAGATTCGGAAGGTTATAAAGATATATTTGCAAAAAGAAGGATATGAGGTGGAGGAAGCCGGTAAAGGCAAGGAAGCACTGGAAAAATTTAAATATCAGGATTATTCTTTAGTTATCTTGGATGTGATGATGCCGGAAATAGATGGCTGGATAGTTTGCCGTCAGATGCGCAAAAATTCCGCCGTGCCCATAATCATGCTTACTGCTCGAAGTGAAGAGTACGACAAGCTTTTTGGTTTTGAACTGGGAGTAGATGATTACATAACCAAGCCCTTTAGCCCGCGGGAAGTAGTGGCCCGTGTAAATGCCGTCATCAGAAGAAGTGAAAATATTAGTAAACAGAAGATATCTGCAGGCCAGATTTCTATTAATTTAGAAGCTAAAGAAGTATTTATAGATAATGTGGAAATCATGCTAACTCCCAAAGAATTTGATTTGCTCTATTTTTTACTATCAAACCCACAGAAGGCTTTCTCCAGAGAGGTGATCTTGAATAAAATTTGGGGTTATAACTATTATGGAGACTTGAGAACAGTGGATACCCATGTGAAGCAGTTACGGAGTAAACTAGGGAAATATAAAAAATATATCTATACGGTATGGGGGATGGGTTACATGTTCAAGGTAGGAGAAGATAATGAGAACCAGCAGAACTAGCATCAGGAGTAAGTTGTGGTTAAGTATTTTCTCTCTAGTTGTATTGATATTATTAATGATCTGGTTGTTTCAAGTAATATTCTTGAATTATTTTTATATTAGTGAAAGAACGGGATTATTAAAAGAAGAAGGTATAAGAATAGCGGAGATAATGGCAAATAAAATAGCTGAATCCGGAAATATGGCAGACGATTATAGTTCTGAGGAGCTAAATGAAGAAATTGAATCGTTTACCAATTCTTTACATGGTACTATCATTATCTTTGATGCCAAAGGAAATGTAATCTTCTTAAACAATGAACCCCAAAGCAATGAAAAAGATCTTAGTAAGAAAAAAACCTATCAATATAGGTTAACGCTGAGAATAAAAAAAGATCTGGAAGTAATGTCTAAAATTGCAGAACAAGAAATTTTTGAGATAAAAAATAAAGAGTATGAAAGACCTTTTGTATTAGTAGGAGTTCCTATTTATAAAGACAGTAAGTTTCTAGGAACGGTGTTATTAGAGACGCCCTTAGCCCCTATCCATGAAACCATCAGAATTTTAAAAAAACAATTAGCTCTAATATCTTTAGTATCTTTAGGTGTGGGTACAATCTTAGCTTTGCTCTTATCGCGACAGTTCACGAAGCCTATCGTCAAGATTACGGAAGCGGCGCAAAAAATAGCCAAGGGAGATTTTAACTGGCGGGTACAAGTGAATTCTAATGATGAAATAGGTACCTTGGGAGAAATAATCAATGATCTACCAGTAAAGCTGCAAAAGTTAGAAAATTTCCGGAGAGATTTTATTGCTAACACATCCCATGAGTTAAAAACGCCAATTAGTTTAATTCAAGCTTATGCAGAGTTAATCAGAGATATTGAAGGAGAAGATAAAAAAGTAAGAGATGAAAACTTACAAGTTATTATTGAAGAAGCGGCCAGATTAAATCATATGGTAGAAGATATCCTCTATTTATCACAAATCGAGTCGGGCAACAGTAAGCTTAAATTGAAAACCTTTTCTCTCTGGGACTTATTAAACAGAGTAATTAAAAAAGTTAGTTTCTTTACAGATAAAAAGAGTATTAGAATTTTACTAAATGTTGATGAAGACGCAAAAGTATGTGCTGATGAAGAAAAGATGCAACAAGTTTTTCTCAACCTTTTAAATAATGCGATCAATCATTCTCAGGAAAATAGTGAAATAACTATAAATATGTCTGAGGACTACAAAATTGAAATAATTGACCAAGGAGAAGGTATTCCTGCAGAAGATTTACCTTATATATGGGATAGATTTTACAAGGTGGATAAATCGCGAAAAAGGGATAATAACAGTACGGGATTAGGCATGGCCATCGTCAAAAATATTCTTCAAGCTCATGGGTTTCAATACGGTATTACCAGTAAGCTTAAAGAAGGAACCAGTGTGTGGATTAAGATTAAATAAAGATATAAATGCGAAAAAAGAGGTTGATCTATTTAATTAGATCAGCCTCTTTTTAGTTAGACAATATTCACTCCTCTAGCTTATTTTTAATTTCTGAAATCTTATTATCTAATTCCGCTATTTTAGCTAGGAGTGATAGAACCTTGTGCTCATCAGGTTCTTGCTGTTGTTTATAAGCAGAATAGATTAAATTTCCGACTTGAGTTTTTTTATCTTTCATTTCATTTTCTAACTGATTGCACTGATACTTTAGTTTACCTTTTTCCACAAGGTCGGCTGATTTTGTACCAATATTTGTAGCGGTATTTTTAGCGCTGTTGCCGATCTTTTTGAGAAGGCTAATAATAAACACCTCCTATTATCAAAATAAATTAGTTTAATATTTTATTAAAAGATATGGAGACTGTTTAAAATTATGAATACAAAAAAACAAAAATGAAGCTCTTCTCTGAAGAACTTCATTTTTTAGATATTAAAACAATGAATGTAGTATTTCTGAGTAGTAAATATATTAATTTAGTTAAAATATTTTTATACTTTTTGACAATAGAGGGGTTCTTGTTTCTCTTTAAAATTTTCGTTAACCAAGAGACCTGCTCGCATAGTTTCAAAAAGATCTTTACAACTTTTTTTATTAAGGGAATAAAAGATCCATTTACCTACTTTTCGATCACTAATAATATGGGCATGGCGTAGTATTTTTAAATGATGAGATATTGCAGGTTGACTGAGATGGAGTTTAGAGATTATTTCACAGACGCACATTTCTTCCAGAGCAAGCATTTTAAGAATTTTCAGTCGAGTTGGTTCTGCCAATGCTTTAAGGCGTTCTGCCGTTCTAATATACTTATCTTCCATCCAAATACCCTCCAATTATTATATAATTTTCCATCAATTATATTATAACTGAAAAATAATAAAAAATATCAAGATATTTAAATTTGTTATTAAAATACTTTATTTAAATATGTATAACTTTATAATTTATAAAATATTTTTACAAATATTCAGTATACATGAAATTTTAACATTAATTTTAAGAAGACAGGTAGGATAACGTCGAAATATGTCGAAATATGTAGACAGTATATTTAGGACACAGGGGCTAAATCTTTTGTTAAATTGCTTCTGGAAAAATAATATATCTTAAGAATTATTTGGGAGGGATGACGTGTGAAAAGTATCGGTAGAAGGATGGCTGTATTTTTTGGTATTATTATTTTTGTTATCTGTTTGAGTTTAGGATTAACTAGTTACCATTTTGCCTCTAAAGCAATTATTAAAGAAATTAATGGACTATTAATTAATGTTTCAGCGAAAGGAGCAGACATTGTTAGCGCAGAGTTAAACAATCAACTTAATGCCTTAGAGGTTATGTCCCGGAGGGATCGTATCAAGAATGAAAGTAACCCTTGGGAAGACAAAGTAGCCATTATGAAAGAGGAAATAAGCAGAAGTGGTCATTTGGATATGGGGATTATTGATGGGGATGGTAATTTAAAATTTACAGACGGATCCATGGTAAATGTAACGGATAGAGAATATTTTAAAAAAGCCATGGAAGGAAAGTCGGCGATATCCGATCCCATCGTAAGCAAGGTAGATCAGTCTGTAGTTATTGTTTATGCTGTACCCATAATTAATGAAGGTCGGGTTACTGGTGCCTTGGTAGCAAGGCGTGATGGTAATGATTTAAGTAATGTAACAGATAAGATTACATATGGCCAAACAGGCTATGCGTATATGATTTCTAAAGATGGAACAATAATTGCCCATAAGGACAAGAAATTAGTGCTTGAACAGCACAATGATTTTGATAATGTAAGCACTGATGATAGTGTTCGTCCCCTTGTAGAACTGCAAAAGAAAATGGTAGCAGGAGAAATGGACACGGGAGAATATGAATTTGGTGGGATAACTAAATATATGGGTTTTGCTCCAGTGCAAGGGACAGACTGGAGTATAGCACTTACAGTAGAAAAAGATGAGGTGCTGGCAGGGCTAGTTTCTCTAAAAGTAACGGTAGTAATAGGAGCTCTTATTTTTATAATCTTAGGTCTGGGTGTTTCCCTATATTTAGGTCGGGGTTTAACTAAGCAGTTGAAAGTCCAAACAGAAATGATAGAAAAGATGGCTGCAGGAGATTGGACCGTTGAAGTACCGGAACAATCATTAAAATTAAAAGATGAAATAGGAATACTTGCTCGTGCTTGTGATAAAATGATAAAAAATATGCGCAATACAGTTCAAACTATTATACATGCTTCAGAAGAAGTAGCAGCTTCCAGTCAGGAACTTTCCGCCACAAGTCAAAATGCGTCAGCTGATATGGAAGAGGTATCAGCCTCTACAGAAGAGATTTCTGCCAGCTTAGAGGAAGTATCGGCTTCAGCAGAAGAAATTAGTGCCTCCAGTGAGCAGATGAATTCTTCGGTAAATCTATTAAATGATGAGATGCAGAGAGAAAGCAGCAATGCTAAAGAAGTAGAAACAAAAGCCGAAGGAATGCATGTCCAAATTGAACAGGCTCAACAAGCAGGCCAAAAGATGTATAAAGAATTACAGGTAAAAATGACTAATGCTATGGAAAAAGCTAAAATAGTAGACGAAATATCAAATATGGCTGATATGATAGCAGATATAGCTGGACAGACAAATCTGCTGGCCTTAAATGCAGCTATCGAGGCAGCTAGAGCTGGAGAACAGGGTAAGGGGTTTGCCGTAGTGGCAGAGGAAATACGAAAGTTAGCAGAACAATCGGCTAATACCGTTGTTAATATTCAAAGCTTAACGCAGGAAGTACAAAACGCAATGAAAAATCTAACGGAAGATGCCACCGGGTTATTAGAATATGTCAATACTGATGTGGATAAAGACTATCAAATGTTTATGAAAATTGCTGACGAGTATAAAAATGATGCTAAACAATTTTTTAATTCCACAAATAAAGCAGCAGTAGGGGGCAATGAAGTATTGCAAGTGGTGTCGGAAGTAAGCAGAGCTATTGGAGAAGTAGCTACTACTATAAACCAGAGCGCCGAAGGAGCATCACAGATTGCCCAAGGAACAGATAATACTAGTAAATCTTTGGTTCAAGTAAGTGAGGCTTCAATTAAACTTGCCAAGATGGCTGAAGAACTTAAAGATTCTATTAGCTATTTTAAAGTCTGATCTTAGCCAAAAATATAAAGTTGAAAATAAGGTAATAAAAATAAAAGGCACTCTGACCTTCTTTTAGTTAGAGTGTCTTTGTTATTGTGGTAAAATTTTAAGCTGAGAGCTAGAAAGTAATTGTTTGTAATAATTGGATAATAATAAAAGCGAAATTTTTTTGAACTTTTCGTGCTAGTTATTACTCTTACATATAGATGGAGGTGAAAAGTTGGAGATAGAACTACTAGTAAAAAAAGCCCAAGCACATGATAAAGAAGCAGTTCTTAAACTAATACTGGATAAAAAAAGCGAATATTATCGACTGGCCTATGTCTATTTAGGTAATAAAGAGGATGTACTAGATGCCATGGAAGACATGATAGTCTTGGTCTATGAGAATATAAAAAAGCTAAAAAATCCAGAGTCTTTTTATAGTTGGAGTAAAAGTATTCTAATTAATTGTTGTAAAAAACAGTTGAGGAGTAGGAAAAAGATTATTTTATTAAACAAGATGGAAGAGCAAGGACAAGAAGATAGTGACAGGTCTATCGCAAGTATAGACATTAAAAGATGTTTGCAAAAGTTAAATAGTAAACAGAGGGAAGCCATCAAACTTAGATTTTTCTTAGATTTAGATTATGGAACTATAGCTAACATAACCAAAGTTGCAGAAGGTACTGTGAAATCACGAATTCACCAGGGATTAAAAAGGTTAAAAAAAATTATGGGAGGTGAATATGGTGGGAAATTATGATAATCAAGCTGTGGAAAAGCTCTTAGCTAATGAAAAAGAAAGAATAGAGTCCTTAGAAGCTCCTGAGGAATTAAATGATAGATTGCGTAAAGCCTTATACCAAAAGAAAAGTAAGAAAAAAATATCTCAGAGCTTGATTGCTGCTGGGTTAGTGGCATTTTTACTCATTACCAGTCATTATAATGTAATTGCTTATTATGGAAAAAAGATAATGGGTTATGATGTAATCATGGGCGATACTTTACAAAAGTTAAATGAAGTAGGAAGGGGACAGGAGATTGGCAAAAGTTATCGCTTCAAAAATGGTGTAGAGGTTACTCTGGACGGAATAATGCTGGATAGCAATAATCTTTTAGCTTTTTATACTATACGGGATGAGAAAGGTGAGGTAGAGGAAAAAAACTTACAAATTACTCTTATAGGCTTTTCAGGAAAACGATATTACATGGAATCTGGTCGGGGTGAAATAAATGAAAATACTACAGAAGTTAAGTGGTTGGGAGAGTTTCAAACGCCTAATTTTTTAACTAAAACATTGAAATTCCAGATGACCCTTATGGAAGGTAAGTTCAGAGAAGAAGGGGAAATTAAATTCCCTCTAGATTGGAATAAAGCCATGGGTTATTCTTTAAAAAATAAACTTAACCAAGAAATAGATATCAGTGGTAACACAGTGTATTTGAAGGAATTGATAGCTACTCCCACCTCAACTGTTATAAAGGGTAAAATAGATACAGCTTTAGAATACATTTTTAATAGATTAAGTGATAACAAGCTTTTCATCCGGGGAGTAGAAATGGATCTTATTGCCAACGGTAAAAAAATACCACTTCTGGGGGGAAGTCTAAGTACCAATGTAGAGGGGATAACATTTGAACAGGAGTATGATGCATTACCTTCAGAACTACAAGACTTAAAAATTCAGTTTAATAAACTAACGGTTCGGGAAAGAGTAAAAAGTAGTGTAAATATAAGCCCGGACATAAAGGACCATGAGTTTACTATTAATGATCAGAAGGTCTGCATTAAAAAAGTGGAAGTTCGCGGCACCAATACCCATATAACTATGGAAACAGAAGATCATGTGGGTTTATATAAGCCTTTATTGACTTATGAGGGTGGTACAGCCCCTTTTGAAAAAGTTGTACCGGGGAAAGAAATCAAAAAAACAGATGGAACTATTATGTATAAACGGGAATTTATCTTTCAGGGAACGGGAGAGAACATGAAATTGCAAATAGGAGAGATTATTTATTCTAAAATTGCAAATAAAGCGATGCAAATTCCGCTTCAATAAGCTGGGAGGATAGATATGAAAAAACTATATTTTATCGGTATTCTATGTTTAAGCTTTATCTTTTTAGTGGGTTGTCAAGCTAGCCAATCATTAGAAGAGGCTAAAATTACCACAGTTAATATTGATGAATTGTTGGAATATAAAGATTCCTATGTTGGTGATAATAGTGCGGTGGGCGGGATAATTAATAACTTGCCTGGTAATATATTTTTTCAAGGGATGGCTCTAAAAACAGATAATAGACCTTATGGTATAGAGATTAATTATGGTGTAAATCCTAATTTAGGCCAGGAAGATTTTACTGAATATTGGACAGTAGATCAAACTAAAAAGTATTTCTTAAATAATGCGACTACATTATTTATCTTAGTTAAAAATGTAGATGAAGTTAAATTTAATTTAACTTCAAGTTTAGATACACAGAGTGAACAGGTATTTAATATATCTAGATCAGAACTTGAGGAATTTTACGGGAAAGATCTTAGGTTATATGCTGAAGATAAAAAATTGTGGCAAACAGAAATTATAGAAGAAAAATTAAATTCAAGGGAAGCTCTAGACAGTTTTTTTAAGACCCATCCCATAAAAAAGAACACAAAATAAAGCGCGGTAAAGAGAAACTTTATCAGTGAATGGTTTTCACTGATAGTTAGTTGAACCAATCGGGGTGTTAGCGTCCGTTTTATTCTTATATTTGCTGAGTATCTTACGGACGCTTTCAGCGTGGCAAAGTGAAACTTGAATATTTCTCGAGCTTCTTCCATTGGATAACATACTAGACAGGAAACTTAAACATGAATATAATAACATGTGTATTTGAGGGATTTGAAATGATGGGAGGTAGCTTTCGTGCGCAAACAGTTTATAGTAATTGGGTTAGGAAGATTTGGTCAAAGTGTTGCGAAAACCCTAAGTTCTTTAGGACATGATGTATTGGCTTTAGATATTTCCGAGAACTTAGTTCAGAGTGTAGTCAATGATGTAACCCATGCAGTACAAGCAGATGCTCGGGAAGAAGAAACTCTTAAAGCTTTGGGAGTGCGCAACTTCGATGTAGCAGTTGTGGGAATAGGAAATGATTTAGAAGCAAATATTCTAATTACACTAATGTTGAAAGAAATGGGTGTAAAATATGTTGTAACGAAAGCTCAGACTGCTCTTCACGGTAAAGTGCTAAAGAAAATTGGGGCAGATAAAATTATATATCCTGAAAAAGATATGGGTGTAAGGCTAGCCCATAATTTGGTAACCTCCAATTTTATGGACTATATTGAACTGTCTCCCGATTATAGTATTGTCGAAATAAAAGCACCGGACGAATTTAAGAATAAATCATTGGGAGAATTAAATTTAAGAGCCAAATATGGCATAAGTGTAATGACTATCAAAAAAGAAGATTCAATTATAGTTGCCCCTGGGGCTGATTCACTTATCGAAGAAAGTGATACTCTGATAATTATTACTAACAATGAAGCATTAGCTAAATTAACTAAATAATAGATAGCTAAAAGGGCCGCCTCATTTGAGGCGACCCTTTTTTTAACTTATACATTCTCCTGCAATAGAAGTTATAAAGGCTTTAGCCTTAGCTTCTTTATTTTCATTGGTTAAGACAATTAAATAATCTCCTACATGAATTAAAGTATTGCCCTTAGGAATTATTTCTGTTTCACCTCTTTTAATACCAACCAATAAGAAGTCCCTAGGCCAGACTATATCTTTTACCCTTTTTTGATCAAGCTTGGAACCTAAACAAACGGGGGCTTCAATAATAATCTTTTTTTGATCATATTCTTTTAAATTAAGGGTGCCTAAACCCTTTTTGGCTAACATAATTTCTAATAGTTCATCGTAAATAGGTTTTGATTTTAGAATATCCGTAACTATATATGCAGTAGCTGAGACAGTGGCCATGGCAAGCAAATGACTAAAGGAATCTGTCATTTCTGTTATAAGAATAGCACCCGTAATGGGAGCTTTAACGATAGCGGTAAAGTAGGCAGCCATTGATAAGATAATGAAGTTATTAATAAAATTTGCATCTAAGTTAAACAAGTAATGAGCTACTTCACCAAAAATGTTACCCGTTAGGGCACCTATAACTAATAAAGGAAGGAATATTCCACCAGGAACTCCTGAGCCGTAGCTAATCATAGTAAATAAGAATTTTGCTACTACTAAAATTAATAGAGTAGTTAATGCTACTTTACCTCCGTCCAATGAATTGACGAGTTGATGTCCTCCTCCTAATACTTCAGGCAGGGTAAAGCCTAAAATACCGGCGATCATTAAAGGAATTAGTGGTTTTAGCATTACAGGAAGATGTAATTTATTATAAAAGGACATAGTTTTTACAAGGGAATAATTAAAAAATGCACCAAAACAACCAATGATAATACCTAGAATAATCAAATAGAAATAGTATTTTAAAGGTAATGCTGTTAAATTAGTGAAGTTAAAAACAAGAGATTGTCCCAAAAGTTGTTGACATATAAAGTCAGCAGTTAAAGATGCTGCCATGGCCGAAGTAAGAACTATGGGAGAAAAGTTCTTGTGCATTTCCTCTAAAGCAAAAATAACACCAGCCAAAGGGGCGTTGAATGCTGCTGCTAAACCGGCACTAGCACCGCTAGTAATTAAATATTTATTCTCGATTTTAAGTCTTCCCATGGATTTACCTAAGCCATGTCCAATAGCAGATCCTAGTTGAACAGAGGGGCCTTCACGGCCTAATGATAAACCGGCGCCTATGGCTAATACGCCGCCTATAAATTTACCAATAATTACGTTAAACCAATTTACGGTTAAATCACCTGATAATTGGCCTTTTACTTGAGGTATTCCGCTCCCGCTGATCATGGGCTCTTTAGAGGAAATATACCCTATCAAAAGACCTACGGCGAGGAGAATAAGGAACCATAAGGCGATGGTCCATAAGGGCATATTGTGCAGAAAGACATAGATACTGGTACGTAAAGAATCTGCTTTATCTAATACATATCTGTACAAAACTACAACCAAGCCTGCCACTAGGCCAACCAAAATACCTTCAAAAAATAGTTTTAGGCGAAAGTCTAACCAGCGGTTAAGCGTCAATGATGTCTTACTTATACTATCCGATTCCACGTCAATAACCTCCATTATAATAAGTACATAAAAAAGTATAGCTCTAAAATTTTTATTTATCAATTAGGTAAGAGAATGTTAGACCTACACATGATATATATTATATAACATATCTCTAAAAGTTTAAAATAAGTTGAAAATAGAGAGTCAAGTACGAACATAAAATTTTAAATATTAAGAAATAAGTTACAAAATTCGCCAAATATTATGAGATTTATTTAAAAATTTATGATATTTTTTAAATAGTCTATTAATAGTCTATAAGGAGTGAAATTTTGATGCAGCTAGAATTAAATCGACTTAATAATAAGCAATATTTCTTGTCGCTGATAATAAGGTACATAGCAGTACTATTAATCTGTATAATAGCAGGGAGACTCTTGACTCCTGTAATACTTTTAAATATGGCAGTTTCTCACTTAGTGATGCAGTTAATCAGGGTATTTACAATGTTTTTGATTTTCATAGTAAGCTGGAATATTTATAAACATAGCCCCTATCATGAATTATATGTGGGTTTGGGATTTTTAATGGCGGCAATTTTTTATTGCTGTGGTGCTTTTTATTATTCTCATTACAAAATCCTGGGAGATTTTAAAGAAATATTATTGTGGTTCTTTTTATTAGGAGGCTTAATTGAGAGTTTAGCGATACTTTTAAATATAATAAAAATAAAAAGGGCGGCAATTATAAATAAATGGGTTGGTATCTTTATAGCCCTAGGAGTTTCCCTTTTAATTCTCAATATATTAATAAAATTTGAAAATTATCTGCCCCAATTATTACATGGATCTTCTGGTTTAACGAATACTGGAAAGGTTCTCGAAATCTGGACTATAGGGAATTTCTTTTTGAGTATTATTGTGATGCATAATAAAATAACTAGAACAAATAGAGATTTAAATATGTATAAAGGATTTTTTGTAGGATTATTTTTAGCCCTAACAGCAGAAGTAGGTTTTTTATTGAATGTTAATAATGTCACATATTTTATAATTTGTCAGCTTATCAAGATAGTTTATTACATTGTTTTATTTAAGTGGTTATTTGTTAATACCATAGTGTATCCTTACGAGAAATTAACTAAAGAAAGAAAATATATTGGTGCCGCCTTTAATGGATTCCCTACGGGATTAGTATCATATAATTTTGAAAATAGAGGTTTTATAGTAAATAGAGTGGCAGAAGAATTGCTAGGTTGTAAAGAGGAAGATGTACAGAAGCGGAGCTTTCAAGAAGTTATAACAAAGATTTTTGGAAACGAACAGGTTGGTAAAGCTGTCCTTACTAAATTAGAGGAAGAGGATGTGTATCATCATGTTAATGAGTACAAAAATAGTAAAGGAGAAAATATAAAATTACTTGTCAATGCTAATAAAATAGATGATAAAGGATACTTATTTTTCTTAAAAACTGCTAAAAAGGAACAAGAATTAGGAAATATGAGGTTTCAGACACAAACCATCTTAAATGCTATGAATAATTGTGTCTTAATAACAGATAATTTACATAATATTATTCTTTGTAATAAAACTTTTGAAGAAGTAGTTGAGTTGGATAAGGAAGAGATTATCAATAAGAATGTTGCCGAACTAAGAAGAAAATTACAAATTAATTGTAAAACGAATGAATTTATAAAATCACCTGACATGGGACATGTATACGAGGGCTCGTTTGTCACGGGGAAAGGTACTAACAAAGATCTGCTCCTCAATATAGCGCCTATAGTTAATGTGGAAGAAGAGATAATAGGCTATATTTATATTTCATTAGATGTAACTTTAATGAAAAAAGAACAAGAACGCTTAAAGCAACAAGAAAAGCTTATTATTTTAGGGCAGATGGCCTCCGGAATTGTTCATGAGATTAGAAATCCCTTAACTGCTATTCTGGGGTTTAGCCAAATTATAATGCTTAAATCCCAGGATAAAAACATAACAGATTATGCACAATTTATAGAAAAAGAGGTAAAAGACGTTAATAAAGTTGTCAGTGATTTTCTAGCTTTTGCCCGGCCTCGTCCACCTTTATTTCATCAAGTGAAAATAAAAAGTATTATTGAATCTCTTCTATTAATGGTAGAATCCTACTCATTTGCTAAAGGAATTAAATTAAAGTTAACTTTCCATGATGAAGACAATTTAGTTAAAGTAGACATGAATCAGCTTAAACAGGTGCTACTTAATATTTTTAAAAATGCTATAGAAGCAGTAGAGGGAGTAAAAAAACCTATAATAAATGTTGCTACTTATTATGAAACTTTAACTGATGAAATGTGTATTGCCATTACCGATAATGGTAGTGGTATAACAGCAGAACAAAAAGTTAAAATAGGAACCCCCTTTTATACAACGAAGGATAAAGGAACGGGTTTAGGTTTAAGTATTTGTTACCAAATAATAAAGGAACATAGAGGCAGGATAGAGATAGAAAGTCAACCAAATAAAGGGGCAACTTTCAAAATATTTTTACCCTGCAGCAAGAAAGAACTGGGCGATTACTCTATAAATGTCAGTTAAGCCTTAAAGGGGCCTTGTTCTAGAATATATTTGATAGCAAGGCAATTATACCGCTTATTATAAAGAGCATAAAAACACCAAAACGGCCGTTGATTTTTAAACTTATATCCCAAGAAGGCATACTTGTAAGACCGGACATAACTAAATTAACGGCAGAAAAGGGAGAAACTAAAATCGAAATAGCCCATCCAGCAAGGATAGTTAATGCAAAAGTTAAGGGAGAAAGTCCTAAGGATAAAGGGGTAAGGCTGCCCACTAAGGCCGAACCGGTTACAACGGGATGAATACCTGTCAAAGAAATAAGTAACATAATAGCCATTAAGAAGAAGATCATTAAGACAGGATAATTGGTGAGAAAAGAAGGCAGGAGCTGGGGAATGGCTTGGCTTACGTTGGAGAGTTCTAAGGATTTACCTAGAAAACCGGCAGCAGTAAAGAGTACAACTTCATTCTTTGTTTTAAAAAGCTTTTCATCATAATAAAAGCCAAGACCTTTCTTATACTGAGGTAATTTTTTTTGTACTACGGCAGTGACTAGGGGATATATACAGGCCACAACAGGTATGATGGCTAAAATACTCCAGCCTGTGAAGTAATTAAATAACATAATTATTAAAATTAGACTAGTTATTAGTGTAATTAAAGTGAAAACATAACGCCAGTTTATTTGGAGGGAAGGTTGAGGGGAGAGATTTTGATATAGTTGGGGATTACGCTTTACTTTAATGTAAATAAACAGCAGAGTTAGGCTAATACTAATAGTTGTTAATAAGATACCAAAAGGGATTATCCTCAACCATGATATTTGTAATTCGTGAGTTACTATAGCAGTAGAAGCCCAGGCGGGGGACCAGAAGCCGGTAGTCATATAACCTTGCACCAGAGCAGCCAAAAATAATTTCTCCGCTTTATATAAACGAGCATTTCTATTGAACAGTTCATAAACAATAGGTATGCAACCAATGCTTATTATAACTCCTAAAATATGAGTTACTACTGCAGTGAGTAAACAGAATAAACAGACGTTTGTCATATGTTTGCCGGCAATTTTTTTTAACTCTTCTTGATAGTTTTCATAAAAAAAAGGCAGACCAAGTAGGGGCACAGTGATGAAAAGAGTTATTAATCCAGCATTTTTCGCTATGGCACTAAGCCAGCCATTTAATGAGATATTATTGACATAAAGAAAAACACCTCCAATTATAAAGAGGCTGAGAGATACTTTTAAATTAGTTTTAGGCAGATCGGGAATAGCTTGGAGTATTACAAGAAGTAAAACTATACTATATAGAACTTTAATATGAGAAGAATTTATAAAATAGTTACTTAAATAAAGAAAAGCAAAAGCAAGGATTAACCAGCGTCGTAAATTGTTATAAAATTTCATCTAAACACTTCTCCTTATGTTAATTAATAATAGTATAACAAATTTAGCTAATCTAACAAAAATGTAAGTTTATGATGAAAAATGTAATCTAAAAATATGGTTTGGCTAGGATTAAGAATTTAAAATAAAGGTACATTAAATTTTTTGAGGCGATTAAAATGAAAATACTTAAAGGATTGGCCATAACTTTAATAATAGGTATAAGTATTTTTATAAATAATTTTATATATGCTATAAATGATAACTATCCTATTGATGAAAATTTGAAAGAGCAAATAACTGCTAAAACTAATTATATAGAAATTAATAAAATACCCCAGGAATTAGTAGGAAGAATTATATTGGCTGAAGATAACAAATTCTATGAACACAAAGGATATAGTTTGATAAATGTAGCAAAAAATATATTAAATGTTTTAAGTGTAGGACAAATGCCGAAAAATAATAAGACAATAACCCAGCAGTTAGCACAGAATTTATTCTTATCTAATGAAAATAACAAAAATAATAACCTCCAAGAATTAGTTTTAGCTGTTCAACTGGAAAGAAATTTTACAAAAGATGAGATTTTAGAAATGTACTTAAATCTTACAAATTTCGGTTTAGGAGCAACGGGCATACAGGAAGCTAGCCAAACATATTTCCAAAAAAATCCTCAGGATTTAACTATAGCGGAATGTGAGTATTTAGTTAATTTACTATGGGTGTCATGATTTAATTTAAATTATGCAATAAAAACGTTGTAAAGCGAAGATATCAATAGTATAATTATAGTACAAATTAATATTTAGTCTATTAAGGTCCTGTTAAGGATTAATAGGGAAGTCGGTGACGTAAATTACGGAATCCGGCGCGGACCCACCACTGTAAACGAGGATGAATCCCCGGTCCATTTTGGATTTAAACCACTGTGTATAGCATGGGAAGGTAGGGGAGGAGAATGAATCGTAAGCCAGGAGACCTGCCTTAATAGTGTGTGCTTAGAAGGGGAATGATGAAGCATACTTCGAGTGATTTTGTGATGGGAAAAGTCTCTTGGTATATACTGAGAGGCTTTTTATTATAACTTTGTCAAACAAATTGCATTCCTTTCTTAAATTTGTATTTTGCCCTATTAGGGCAATTTTTTTTGATTTTTTACTATCCTGCATTGCAAAAATTCCAATATATATTGCTGTTGGTTGCTGGTTATGCTAAGATCTAAATATAAAAGAAAATATTGTAAGCAATGGTTCTCTCTTCGTGTAGAGGAAATAAGAGAGAAAAAGGGGAACCGGGTGAAAGTCCTGGACGGTCGCGCCACTGTAAACGGAGAAATTATTTAGTGTAGGTAATTATTCCGTAAGTCAGAGAACCTAGCCATTGCAAAGCATCTTCTGCCTTCGCAAGAAAGGGGGAGTGCATGTGTGCCACAGATAAGGAACGACAAAAATTGCACTTAGGCCTTAGTTACCTCTTTGGAGTGAACTAAGGCTTTTTATATAGAAAAATTTCATTATGTTTAGAAAGATAAAAAAGATCAGGAGGAACGTGGATGAGGAATAATAAGTTAAAGGTGCTAGCTTTATTTACAATAATGTGCTTCATTACCAGCACAATTTTACCAGTATTTTCAGGCTGTATAAACAATGTAGCTATGGCTGAAGACACTGCAATTAATGAACTAGCTGTACAAGCAGTACGGAATAATTATCAAGAATTTACAAATAGTGACTCATTAGGTGCCTATGATGCGTATGTATTAGCAAAAGCGGGAGTAGATTTAAGCAAATGGGAAAAAGATGGGAAGAGTATAAAGAGTAATATCTTAGATAAAATAGATGAAACACTTGCAGATCCCCATAAAAAAATCATTAACTATGGAAAAGAAGTATATGCCATATCAGCTAAAGAAATAGCTTATGAATATTTAGTAGCCGAGAAATGGAACGAAATAGATAAAGCTAATAAACTGATAGAGGCCTTAAAGGCACGACAAGCTGGGAAAGGCTCTTTTGATAATAATCCTTTTAGTGATATGCCAGCCTTTGAAGCTCTTGGTAGAGAGGGTATGCTTAGTAAGTTGGAGGAAAAAGGGAAAGCGATCGCTTATATCATAAAAGATCAGGATAGTACGGGTGCCTGGTCTACTAGTTGGAAAGATTTTGCAACAACAGCCCAGGCTGTACGGTCACTTTTTTATTTAAAAGCTGAAATAGAATCTGCAGAAGAAAAAACTAAAATTGATGAAAGTATTAATAAAGGATTAGCGTGGATAAAGGATAAGCAGCAGGGAAACGGCAGTTTTATTAATGGTGAGTGGGATGACCCTGTAATAGATACGGCAGAAGTAATCTATACGTTACAATTAATAAAGCCAGAAGGTTGGGAAAATGAACGACAACTGGCAGAAGCTTATATGAAAGAAAGTGCCTTAAATGAGGATGGCACTTTTGGCAGTACTAAAAATATTGTTGACAATACTTATGCTCTTGATACTTACTTGATGCTAGGAGCATTTTTAGCTGAGGATACACTTGTAGCACTCCAGGTAGAGCCTAGTACTACCCAGCTGGTAATAGGCGATACAGCACAGTTTTCTGCTACAGCTTTTAGTGTGCAAGGTGAGAATAAAGATGTAGTGGATAAGGTAGAGTGGTCTGTAGTAGATGAGTATATAGCAAATATTGATAGTAAGGGAAAGGTAACGGCACTTGCCCCAGGGGAAACAACAGTAGAGGCTACATATCAAGGAATAAAGGCTACTGCTGATCTAACAGTAGATTATAAGCAAGAGTTAGACGAGAAGGCTGTACAGGCAGTGCGTCAGTGCTATAATGCTTATCAGACAGGAGAATTTTTAAGTACATATGATACATATATCTTAACCAAGGTTGGAATAGATTTAAGCAAATGGCAAAAAGAAGAAACGGATTTAAAAGAAAGTATCTTAGCTAAGATAGATGAAACTATGAAAGAGCCTAATAAAAAGGCGGATGGAAAGTATGTCATCTCTGCTAAAGAGATGGCCCATGAATATTTAATGGCCCAGAAATGGGGAGAGACAGATAAAGCCACTACGTTAGTAAATGCTTTAGTAGCAAGACAGAGTGAAGATGGTTCTTTGGATAATAATATCTACAGTGATATGCCGGCTTTTGCTGCTTTAGGTCGGGGTGGAGCTATCAGTAGAATGAATGATCAAACAGTAACTAATATTGTGTATAGTCAAGGGAAAGATGGCAGCTGGGGAGGTTTTGAGCCCACGACTCAAGCTGTGCGCTCCTTACATTATTTGCTGAAAGAAGAGGCTATCAGCGAGGATGAAAAGGAGAAGGCAGATAAAAGCAGGATCTCCGGCTTAAACTGGATGGAACAACAACAGCAGGATGATGGTAGTTTTACTGTAAGCAGTGAATGGAATGGTAATATCTATTGGGAAGATAAATTAATAGATTCCACAGAAGTAGTACGGACTATAAAAGCTCTAAATGAAGATAAATTCTTAGCAGAATTAAAGGAAGAATTGCACAAGTGGAATAAGAAGGGCAAGTCTGTTATTGATTATATGACAAATGATTCCTATCAGCAGGGGAAATTTGGCGATTATGGTACTGTAATGGATACTACTTGTGCCCTAGACGCTTATAGTATCTTGGGAGCAGAAATACCCGACAATGTTGCGGTATATTTAAAGGTAGAACCTGGTGATAGTGAGTTAAGTAAAGGCGGAACCCAACAATATAAAGCCACGGTTTATTGTATGGATAATTATGAGGGTAGGGATGTAACTGATAAAGTTAAATGGTCTGTAGCCGAGGAAACTATTGCAGAAATCAATGAGATGGGATTTGTAACGACAAGATCTGCAGGTGGAACCGAGATAAAAGCTACTTATCATGGTCTTGTAGGAACAGCTGCTTTAGTCGTAAAAGATAGCGGCGGAGGCGGCGGTGAAGGTGGAAATGAAAAAGGGGTTAAAGTAATAGTAACTGGAAAAGGTAAAAAAGAACTATATAACAAGTATGTTCAGCTTAGTAAAAGCAAAATGAATGCCTTGGAGGCCCTTAAAGCTACAGGATTATCAGTAAAAACCCATCCCGATAATAGAAACTTTGTTATCTCCGTTGAGGGGCAAGCCAATGAAGGCAGTAAAGGGTGGATGTGCAAGATTAATGGTGGAGAAATTAGTGATACAGCAGATAAGGCCAAAGTAGTTAATGGTGACAAAGTAGAGTGGTGGTACAGTGAAACCCCTCCCGCAGGAGGAGGGATGGAGAAAGAGGAGCTTCAGGAGGAAACAGGCGTAGCATCAGATGACCAAATATTAGTGGAAGCTTTACAAAAAAAAGGAGAAGCCCTTCTTGATCTGGCTCAGTTGGAGGATGGTAAAGCTCGACTTTCTCTTGATATTGTTAAAGAATTAAGTAATGCCGATAAGAACTTGATTATTAAAAAGGATGATGTGCGAATTACTTTTGCTCCCGGGGCCTTTTTAACAAAACAATATGAAGAGGCTTTGAAAGATGAAACCTCTCGTATAGAGATAAGTGCCAAGGAAGTTAGTTCCACAGAAAAAAGAAGAATCTTTGAAAAAGCCGGACTAGGAGATAATACGGGACTTTTTTCTGTAGGGGGAAAGATGTTTGACTTTACGGCTCAAATTACTCATCACAGCCAAGAGCAAGAAAAAAAGGAAACCTCTCCGGTGACAGAGAAGATTACAGAGTTCAATAATTTAGTAAAAATAAGCGTTGATTTATCTGAGTTGGACTTAACCGGTGAGGAAATTTTGCAACTTACTGCTGTACGCTTTGAAAAGGATAAGCAGGGGAATATCAAGCCCATTAAATTAGGGGGAGATTTTGATTACAGCACATATAAATTTACTTTTTATACAGATACATTTAGCTTATATAGTGTAGTTAGAGCTGAAAATTTAATTAAGATTAAGATAGGTTTAAATGATTCTTATGTTTCAGTCAGTGGAGATATAATTATGCTGGATGTGCCGGCAGAGGTAATTGAAGGGCATACTATGGTGCCGTTACGTTTTATAGCAGAGAGCTTAGGGACTGAAGTGCAATGGTTATCAGATATGCGGGCAGCAGAGATAAAAGCAGGAGATAAAACTTTACGGCTCTTTGTTGAACAAAAAGATGACAACTTAAAGGGAGTTGCGATTATTAGAAAAGGACGTATCCTTGTGCCCCTGCGCTATGTGGTAGAAGAATTAGATTGCCATGTTAAATGGTTCTCTGACAGTAAAAGAATAGAAATAATCAAGTAAAATTTTGGGGTTTATGCTGATTTCAATAAGAGGTAACGGATGCTAGAAATATAAAGTATTAGTTCAGTTATTAAGAACATAAATTCATTACTTGTCTATACCAAAGATAAAAACAAACAAGTAGTGATATTTTAAAGATTGAGAGGGAAGCTTTATGAAAAGAAAAATTACACTTTTAATGCTTTTTCTTTCAGTGATTTTGCTTTTTCCTGCCTGTGGATCCCAGGAATCATCGGGAGAAGGGTCATCCCAAGATATAGAAATCTTAATTACTAAGGATTTTGGTCGGGAAAAACTTGTTGTGGAGAAAGTGGCTTATCAAGAAAATATGACAGTTATGGATGTTCTAACTGCTGTAACAGAAGTGGAAACTGCTTATGGTGGTTCTTATGTAAAAAGCATTAAAGGGATAGAGATGGATAATGGGGGCATCTCAGGCCTTAGAAAAGATTGGTTCTATTATCTGAATGGTATTTTTGCCGATATGGGTGCCCTTGACTATACTCTGCAAGGAGGAGATGTTATTTGGTGGGATTATCATTCCTGGGTAATGTCTCAAGGAATGAAGGCTGTCATAGGCTGTTATCCTTGCCCTTTTGTCCGTGGATATGAAGGGAAGGAAGAGCAGGTTTTGCTAGTATGTACGGAAAATTATCAGGAACAAGCTACATTGCTAAAAGATGCTTTAGCAGCTTATAATATCTCGGTAGAAATAAAGGAACCTGAGGAAGAAGTGCTAAAGAACAGAAAAGGGCCTGTTATTGCCTTGGGTGTCTGGGAACAAATGCAAAAGAGCCCTTATTTAAAAGAATTGAATGATAACTATAAAAAAACAGGTACTTGTGCCCACTTTTCTGCTGAATCTCTAGAACTTCAGGATGAGCGAGGCGAGATAGTTAGAGATATAGAGGAAAGCGCAGGGCTTATTGCAGCCGTAGGAGATTGGAGTGGAGGTGCTCCCCTGTGGGTAGTTGTAGGAACAGATAGTAAGGGATTGGAAAGGGCTTTGGATGTATTAATTAATGAACCGGAAAAAATTAAAGGTCTTTTTAGTGCTGCTATTCTGCAGGAACAAGTAGTGGCTTTGCCCTTAGCGAGTGAATAAAGATGATGTATACCTATAAAGAAAAAAACAACTTAATATATAAACTCAATTCACGCACAGCCATTAGCTATATTTTCTTACTTGTCCTATTTTCTCTCATCATGTCTCACCCTTTTTTTCTATTGGGACTTTTGCTGGCAGTAGGAGTTGTAATAATTTCAGCAGATATAGTTAGAGAATGGATAGTTTATCTTAAAGTTAGTCTAGGATTTATCATTATAATTGTGCTAGTTAACTGTATCTTTGTTAAAGCAGGCCGTACTGTGCTGTGGTGGGGCCCGTATATACCCGGCTTAGGTAAACTGAGAATTACATTGGAAGCTTTATGTTATGCTGTGGGCATGGGTCTCCGTTTTTTAGTCATAATAAGTGCCTTTTGTCTTTTCAATTATACAGTTCATCCTGATAAACTATTAAAGCTCTTAGGTAAATCAGGTAATAGAGTAGTATTGGCTTTAAGTTTATCAACCCGGTTGTTTCCCGTTATGATGGGAGATTATCATAGGATTAAGGAAGTACAACGTTGTCGAGGAGTAAATTTCCAGGAAAAGAGACTATGGAGAAAGGCCCAGAAATATATACCTATTATGAATATTATGCTTATCTCCGGATTAGAAAGGTCTTTCCAACTGGCGGAGGCCATGGAAGCCAGAGGCTATAGTTTAGAGGGAAAATCATATTACTCCCTGGAATTATGGCGCCCCCGAGATTTTGTAATCTTTGCAGCTTTAGGATTGGCTACTGCTTTAGGAATTTGGTTAATGATTTTAGGCGTGACAGACTATCAATATTATCCGGTACTGAATGATATAAACTGGAAAGATGGACTTCAAGCAGGGTTTTTTAGCATGCTGCTGATGATACCGGCAGTATTGAATTGGGGGTGGAACAAGTGGCCATTGTTGAGATCAAAGATTTAACTTATTACTATCCGGATACAGTAAAACCAGCCCTGAATAAAATTAATCTTTCTATAAATGAAGGGGAATATGTTTTGGTAATGGGAGGGTCCGGCAGTGGGAAGTCTTCCCTTGTTAAGACTATAGCGGGATTGATTCCGGAGTTTTATGGGGGTAAGATAGCCGGCTCATTAGCTATTGCCGGAATTAACAGTAAAAAATTAGATAAAAAAAGTTTTGTACAAAAGGTAGGCATCGTATTCCAGGATCCCGAGAGTCAATTAGTAATGACTAACGTAGAACAAGAACTGGCTTTTGGTTTAGAAAATCTAGGTTTATCAACAGATTTGATTAGAAGAAGGATTATGGAAGTATCAGGGGCGCTAAGCATTAGTTCTTATCAACAAAGCTGTCATGCAGAATTGTCAGGGGGACTAAAGCAAAAAGTAGCTTTAGCTTCTATACTAGCTATGCAGCCCGATATCCTTATCCTTGATGAGCCTACATCTCAACTGGATCCTGTAGCAGGCGAAGAAATTTTGACGATGATCAGAAGGTTAAATGAAGAAAATGGAATTACAGTAATCTTAATTGAGCAGAGACTAGAAAGATGTTTCCATTTGGCAGATAGATTTTTAGTAATGGATAAAGGTAAACTTGTTTTTAATCATACTAACTCTGAGAGTATAGCCAGGTGGGCAGGAGAAAAAAATAGTCCCTTCATACCTCCTTTAGCGCGGTTATTTGCCCAGACGGGATTTTCCAGAATTCCCATGACCATTAAAGAGGGAAGGAGTTTAATAAATAAAGTTACAGGAACACAAAATAGCAAAAATAAACAAGGAAAACCTGTATTGAATAACGTTGAAGTCAAGAAAGCTTGTGAGCAATCAATTTCTAAACAAACACCTTTGGTTATTGCAGAGGGAGTATGGTTCTTATATGAAAATGGCAGTGAAGCCTTGAAAAATATCAACTTGCGAGTCAACCCTGGAGAAATCCTCGTATTGATGGGAGAAAATGCAGCAGGTAAAACAACCCTCTTAAAAAATTTAAATGGCTTATTAAAACCAGCGCGAGGAAAAATTTGTATCGCTAATAGAGATATTAAAAATATGCAGGTGGAGGAATTAGCCGGTACAGTGGGCTATTTATCACAGAATCCCAATGACTATCTGTTTTTGGATACAGTGAGGGCCGAACTTGAGTTTACCCAAAAGAATTTAGATATTAATGACCCCGATAAAAGTGAGGAGTTGTTAAAACGCCTGGATCTGTTAAAGTATGCTGAGGATAATCCGCGAGACTTGAGTTCCGGTGAACGACAGAGAGTGGCCTTGGCTTCTATCTTAGTAAGTGATCCTCAGCTACTCTTATTAGATGAGCCTACACGGGGACTGGATTATAGTTTAAAAGCTGAGCTAGGTAGGATTTTATTGGAACTAAAAGAAAAAGGTAAAGCTATCATATTGGTGACCCACGATATTGAGTTTGCCGCGGAAATAGCCAGCAAAGTTGTTTTAATGTCCCAGGGCTCTATCATAGGTAGTGGAAATAAATATGAGATGTTAACACGATCTACTTTCTATTCCCCTCAAATCAGCAAACTCTTCAGCAAAATCAATGATAATATTGTGACTTTTGCAGAAGGAGTTAATTATTTACAAGAGTTAATAAATAACAGAGAAGATAGCTCTGCTATGTTAAGATCTGGATAAGTATTAAATATAAAAAAGGAGGGAAATAAATGAAGAAGAATATGAAAAAAGTTATAAGTGTGCTAATTATTAGTATGTTTATACTTACTCTACCTGTCCAGGCTAGTGTAAGTGATGATCAAGTAAATAGGAGTATTGAGAAGGCAGCCCAGTACTTGATCAGTGCTCGGAATGAAGATGGTGGTTTTCCCTTGCTTAAAGGAAAAGAGAGCAGCAAAAGCATTACAGATTGGGTTACTATGGCCTTAGTGGCTGCCAACAAGGATGTCGCCGGTGTTAAAAGTTATTTACAAATAGAGGGTGATACTCTTCAGTATACTACCGATTATGCCAGAAAGTTGTTGACCCTTACTTTGGCAGGTTTTGGTACAGAATACCAGGGCATTGATATAGGGGAGAAAGTGAAATCTTTCCAGCAGAGCAGTGGGCAGTTTGCCCAAATATTACAGGGAGAAAAAGATTTGGTGAACGCCCACATGTGGGCTGTATTAGCTTTAAATTCTGCTGGAGTGGATATTACGTATAAAGATAAGGCCCGGAAGTGGCTTATAAGCCAACAAAATGAGGATGGCGGTTTTTCTTTTGATGTTAATTTTGCAAGTGATCCTGATGATACGGGGATAGCTCTCAGGGCATTAAGTATCTTGGAAGAAAACCCTCAGGATTCTGTTGCTGTGAAAAAAGCAGTGGGTTACTTAAAAACCCAGCAGAATGAAGATGGTGGGTTTTGCTGGCAAGGTTTAAAGACAAATGCATCTACGGATGCTTGGGTTATTCAGGGACTAAAAGCAGTAGGGGAAGATCCTGCTAGTGAAAAATGGCAAGTTAATGGTAAAAGTCCTATAACCCACCTCTTAAGTTTGCAAAATCCCGATGGTTCCTTTAAGTGGATGGAAGGTAGAGATTCAAATACAGTATTAATAACTTCTCAGGTGATTATAGCCTTGAGTAATAATGCATTTAGTCCACCTAATGAGAACAGCAAAATAAATCCAGGAGATTAAACAGGAGGTGAACTCCTATTAATTGGGCTGCAGTTTCACTTATTATAGTTATAACGTTACTATCGGTGATAACTTGGAAATATGAACGTAGAGCTATTACTTCTAAGGAAGTAGCCTTACTAGCAACTATGGGTACCTTAGCTGCAGCTTTACGCATCCCTTTTGCTGTAGTAATGAGTGTGCAACCTGCTACTTTTATCATCATGATAACAGGGTATGTTTTTGGGGCAGGACCTGGCTTTATTGTAGGGATGATGACTCCTCTCGTTTCTAACTTTTTCCTGGGCCAAGGACCATGGACTCCTTGGCAAATGTTAGCTTGGGGGTTATCCGGGGCAGGGGCAGCTCTATTAGCTTCTAAAGAAAAAAGATTTAATATAAAAACTTTTACCGTACTAAGCGGCTTGTGGGGCTATATTTTTGGCTGGATAATGAATATTTGGCACTGGCTAGGTTTTATTTACCCTTTAACATTTAGTACATTTTTTGCTACATATGCCATTAGTTTTCCTGCCGATACAATGCATGGTGTAGGTAATATTGTTTTTTCCTTGACTTTTGGCAAAACTTTTTATAACATTTTATCTCGGTATAAGAAAAAAATAACTGTGGTAAATTTTACAGAGAAATGATAACTTTAAAATAGTAATATAGAGGTATAATAAACAGCCCTATAAAATTTTAAAAAAATAGGGCTGTTTTTTTACGAAAAAGAAAAAGTTAGATATAATAGGATTATTTAGAGAAAGAAATATTGCTTTCCAAATTTAAAAATGTTTGGGAGGGCTGATGATTATGCAGGCCATTATAGTAGGAGCTGGAAAAATAGGTTTTATCGTTGCTAAACTTCTTGTACAAGAAAAATATGATGTTGTAGTGATTGAAATGGATGAAGAGCGAGCCAATAATTTGCAGGAGTGTTTGGATATTCAAGTAATTATTGGTAGCGGAACCAGTCCTCACCTTTTAAAAGAGGCAGGAGTTAAGGGGGCTAGACTATTAGTTGCCGTAACAGAGTGTGATGAAGTTAATATGGTTGCCTGTATGTTGGCTAAACAGTTAGGTGTGGAGAAGACTGTAGCAAGAGTTCGTAATTTTCAATATCTAGAAGAAACCAGATTGCTGGAAGAAACCTTACCGGGAATTGATTTTATTATTAATCCTGAGCTTGTTACAGCTATAGAAATCGCTAAGTTAATTGATGTGCCAGAAGCTTCAGATGTAGGTTATTATGCTAATGGTAAGGTTCAGGTCTTAGAGATGAAAATTGCAGAAGATTCACCGGCAGCAAATAAATATATTAAAGATTTGAGATCTGAGTATTCTTTTCTAATCGTAGGTATTTTTAGAGGAGGCAAGCTTTTAATACCCGGAGGCGATGACCAACTGAGGCCCAAAGATGTTATTTATTTACTAGCTAAAACGGAGGAAATGTACTATATCAAAAGGCTCTTGAGTACAGAAAAAAAGAAAGTACAGCGTGTAATGATATTGGGTGGAGGTTTTATAGCCTATCATTTGGCCAAAATCTTAGAAAAAAGAAAAAGTTCCGTAAAACTTATAGAGAAAGATTATAAAAAATGTCAAGAGATGGCTAATAAACTTGATCACACCTTAGTACTGAATGGTGATGCTACCGATATAGAACTGTTAAAACAAGAGGGCACCGAAAACTGTGATATTTTTGTGTGTTTAACGGGTGATGATAAGCTTAATCTCTTAGTTAGCTTAATAGTTAAACATCTGGGGGCTAAAAGAACCATAACTCAGGTGAGGCGTTCCGATTATATCGGGCTAATGGAAAATGTAGGGATAGATGCAGGGGTTAGTCCCCGCATACTTACTGCAAATGCAGTTTTAAAGTTCATAAATAAAGGGGAAAACTTGCTTTCTGTAACGCTATTAAACCAAGAAAATGCTGAAATGTTGGAAATCAAAATATCTCCTGAAGCTAGAGTATGTAACAAAAAAATCATGGATTTAAACTTCCCATCTGGTGCTATTATTAGTTCCATTTATAGAGATAACCAAGTATATATAGCAAATGGTGATGTAATTCTCAAGCCAGGGGATGTCATAACAGTCTTTGCTCTGGCTGAAGTAACTGCTAAAGTAAAGGAATATTTAGCTGTACGATAAAGGGAAACCAACCATCAGTAGAAGATATTGTTACTGCTGATGGTTGCTTATTCCACTGGCAGAGCAATTTCATTAACCCTCCTTGTTACTTGAAGAAGGGATATTACGAATTTTTGTGACGGCTAATGGGAAGGAGGAAAAATGAATTATCAAAGAATTATATCTACTCTGGGAATTATTTTAATTTTTATAGGAATATCTATGTTACTTCCTATCGTATGGACTTTGTACTATGGAGAACATGATTGGTATGTTTTCTTGCTATCTAGTGCTGTTACATTTTTTACCGGATTAGCAGCTTATAAATTTACTAAAACAGAGGGTAACTTTTATAATAAAGAAGCTTATGTCGTTGTGACCCTAGGATGGTTTTTCGCTTCTTTGTTTGGAGCCATCCCTTATTTATTATCAGGAACTTTTACTTCTTTTGCTGATGCTTTCTTTGAAACCATGTCCGGGTTTACTACTACTGGCGCCAGTGTGTTAAGCAACATAGAGGGTCTTTCCCACGGTATTTTATTTTGGCGTAGTTTAACTCATTGGTTGGGCGGTATGGGTATTATTGTTTTATTTGTAGCTCTCTTATCTTCCATGGGAGCGGGAGGTTTTCAAATGTTTAAAGCAGAATCTCCCGGCAGCCCCTTGACAGAAAAGATAAAGCCTCGTATTAGTGAAACGGCCAAGATCCTTTGGTCCATATATTTAATATTTACTGTGGCCGAGACTTTATTATTATGGTTGGCGGGGATGTCTCTCTTTGATGCCTTGTGTCATACCTTTGGAACTTTAGCTACTGGAGGATTTTCCACAAAAAATGTTAGTGTAGGTTACTATAATCCCCTTATCCAATGGATAATTATTTTCTTTATGTTTTTATCGGGAGTTAATTTTGCTTTATATTATCAAGTTTTTAGAGGAAAAAGCTTAAAGTACTTTTGGAAAAATGGTGAATTCAGACTCTACCTCGGTATCATTATATTTTGTATTTTGTTCTTTACCATCAAACTTGTCCCGATAACCGGTGGTTTTTTCTTGTCTCTAAGACAAGCTGCCTTTCAAGTTATATCAATAATTACTACTACTGGTTATGCCACCGCTGATTTTGCTACCTGGCCCTTTTTTTTGAAGGCCATTTTGGTTGCCTTGATGTTTGTAGGTGGGTGTTCTGCTTCGACAGGCGGATCAATCAAGGTGGGGCGTATTATGCTATTATTAAAGCAAAGTGTTATTGAGTTACAGAGGGCTATACATCCTCGAGCTATTATTGATCCGAAAATTGATGGAAAAAAAGTAAAAAAAGAAGTGTTATTGAACACTCAACAATTTTTCTTCATGTATATAGGAATCACAGCCTTTAGCACTATCGTTATGTCGGCATCAGGTATAGATTTAATTAGTGCCTTTACTTCTGTAGCAGCTACATTAGGTAACGTAGGCCCCGGTTTAGCAATGTTAGGACCCACAGAAAATTACGGTTTTCTTTCTGATATGTATAAATATTTTCTATCTATATTAATGCTTTTAGGGCGTTTAGAATTATATACAGTATTAGTACTTTTTGTACCTTCCTTTTGGAAAAAATGATGAAAATAACCCTCTACCTAAAAAGTAAGGTAGAGGGTTTAAAAAATTTTTATATTTCTAAATAAAAAATCTAAACTTTATTTTTGGCTATATTTTTCAATTACTCCCATTTCACGCATGATTACTTCCAATTCAGCTAATTTTTCACCACGTAATTCAGGATAAGGTTTACGCAATCCACCGCTGGGTAGACCCAATATTTTCAAGGCTGCCTTGATAACAATAGGATTAGAGAACCAGTATAAAGCTTTTAGTAAGGGGAAATATTTAAAATAAGTTTTACGACATTCCTCCATAATTTCTATACTGTCCCAAGGACGAGCAATTGTGGCCATTTCTTCAGGAATAATATTACCACCGATGTTAGCTGCGCCATTACCGCCTAAAGCTAAGGTAGGAAGGACAATAGAATATTTAGGATAATCACAGCAGAGTATATTAATTCTATCGCCTAAGCGTCTTTTAACTTCTACTAGTTGTTGAACATTGCTCATAGCCTCTTTATCTACCACGAAATTAGGCACTTCTTTAGCTAAGACTTCGATAGATTCCGGTTCGATATTTACTCCAACTCTGCTGGGGTTATTGTAGATACCAACGGGGATAGAGACAGATTTCATACAAGCCAGCATATGTTCCAATACAGCTGCTTGTGGTGGTAAAAGATAGGGAGGAACCGTATAGATTAGACCATCGGCGCCTTCTTTTTCGGCAAATTGGCTAAATTTAATTGTATCAGCAGTGGTAGGAAAAGTAGCTCCGAAGAAAATAGGAATGCGTCCTTTTCCTAGTTTAACAACTTCTTTGATAATTTGTTGTCTTTCTTCCAAGGTGAGCAGAGTTACTTCACCGGCTGAACCCATAACAAATAATTCAGAAGTGCCATGAGCTACGTGGAAATCAATCAGTGTTTTGAACCCGCCAAAATCGATATTTCCATTGTGATCATAAGGGGTGGGGATGGCAACCCAAGAGCCTGTAGGCTTAAGCATAATCGTTCACCTCAAATTAAATTATTAATTTTTCTATATATATAATAATTATATAACAAAACACGCAAAAAGTTCACGCAAATTCAATAAATAAAATTAAAAATTATAGATTGCCAACAATATAGCTCTTGCTTTTCTTCCGCAGTAGTAATAAAATAGCTTAGTGATTTTTATGAGGAGGCTAAAACAGTGCAACGTCAAGATATACGTAATATTGCCATAATTGCTCACGTTGATCATGGTAAAACAACTTTGGTAGATAAGTTATTGGAACAGTCTGGAGTATTTAGATCTAATGAACAAATTGTAGAAAGAGTAATGGACTCTAACGATCTGGAAAGGGAAAAAGGTATCACAATCCTGGCTAAAAATACATCAATTCAATATGACGAAAAAACTATAAATATTGTTGATACACCTGGGCACGCTGATTTTGGTGGAGAAGTGGAAAGAATCATGCGCATGGTTGATGGTGTTCTTTTAGTAGTAGATGCTTTTGAAGGCTGTATGCCCCAAACAAGATTTGTGCTACGGAAAGCATTGGAACAAAATCTTGTACCCTTAGTAGTAGTAAACAAAATGGATCGTGAAAATGCTAGGCCTGAAGAAGTTGTTGATGAAGTATTAGATTTATTTATAGATTTAGGAGTGGAAGATGACCAGTTAGAATTTCCTGTGATTTATGCATCAGGTGTAGATGGTTGGGCTTCTAATGATCCAACGGTTCAAGGAGAAAATCTTAAACCTCTTTTTGAAGCGATACTTAATTATATTCCAGCTCCGGAAGGAGAAGAGGAAGGATCTTTTCAATACCAAGTAACATTATTGGATTATAATGATTATATTGGTAGAATTGCAATTGGAAAGATAAATAGGGGATCTGTAAGGGTAGGAAGTTCTATTAGCATTATGAAACGCGATGGTGTGATAGAAGCAGGAAGGATCGGAAAACTTTATGGTTTTCAGGGATTAAAACGTATTGAAATTGAGGAAGCCAAAATGGGTGATATTGTAGCAGTAGGCGGCTTAGGAAAAATTAATGTGGGGGAAACTTTGTGCAATCCCGAATATCCGGAAGCTTTACCTTTGCTGAAAATAGATGAGCCTACCTTACAGATGAGTTTCCTTGTAAACAATTCTCCTTTTGCCGGAAAAGAAGGAGATCCTGTTACTTCCCGTAAACTGGGAGCACGTTTGATGAAGGAAATGGAAACCGATGTATCTTTACGGGTGGAAGAAACAGAAAGCCCTGATGTGTTTAAAGTATCAGGTAGAGGTGAACTTCACCTGGCAATTCTGGTTGAAACAATGCGTCGGGAAGGGTCGGAGTTCCAAGTATCCAAACCTCAAGTAATTTTGCACAAAAATGATGGTGTTATTGAGGAGCCTTTTGAGTATTTAGTTATTGATACCCCGGAAGATTATGTAGGACCTATCATGGAAAAACTAGGGGAGCGCAAGGGTGACTTGATAAATATGATAAACAATAGTGGTCAGGTCCGTTTGGAGTACACCATACCTGCTCGGGGATTAGTAGGATTTCGTACAGAATTTCTGACTGATACGCGGGGTTATGGTATTATGAATCACACCTTTGATGGGTACAAACCTTATCGAGGGGAAATTAGCAGTAGAAAAAATGGTTCCCTGATAGCGTGGGAAACGGGAACTGCTAAAACATACGGTATGCTCTCGGCAGAAGAACGAGGAGTTTTGTTTATTGTCCCCGGTGTAGATGTATATGAAGGTATGATTGTGGGGGAAAACAGTAGAGAACAAGATATTGTTGTTAATGTTTGTAAGGAAAAGGCCATGTCTAATATGCGGTCCTCCACAAAAGAAGAAACGGTTAAGTTAAAATCTCCCCGCATCCTCTCCTTAGAACAATCATTGGAATATTTAGGGGATGACGATTATTTGGAAATTACCCCCAAGTCTTTGCGTTTACGGAAAAAAGTGCTTAATAAGTCGGAAAGAGCTAAATATGAGAAAAATAAACGTGCAGTTTAAGATTGACAAGTACTCTTGACCCTGATATACTTTGCTGTGGAAAAATTTAATAGCAAAATCCTTTAAACTGTCCCTGTGAGGTCGGTAAGGATGTGAAGAAATGTAATATATCAACTCCTTATTGTGCCTTTGTGTGCAGTTAGGAGTTTTTTGTTATAAAAAAAAGAAGCCCAGTCGGGCTTTATAAGGAGTTGATAGTATATGGGTAAAAGAGTTATTCAAGTTAATGAAAGACCCTCTTTGTTAGAGGCGATACCTTTAAGTTTTCAACATATGTTTGCTATGTTCGGTGCTTCTGTTTTAGTTCCCTTACTATTTGAGATAAATCCGGCACCGGTGTTAATGTTTAACGGAATTGGAACTCTTATATATATTTTCCTTACAAAAGGAAAAATTCCTGCTTTTTTGGGATCAAGTTTTGCATATCTTTCTCCTGTTTTTGCAATTATGAGTTCATATGATTTCCAAGCAGCCCTAGGAGGCTTTATTATATCAGGACTTGTCTTCATGGGAGTGTCTCTGATAGTACGCTTTGCCGGTACCGGATGGATTCATAAATTATTTCCTCCAGCAGCTATGGGGGCCATCATCGCCATAATTGGTTTAGAATTAGCCCCTACGGCAGCGGATATGGCAGGTATAATAGTAGCTCCGGGACAAGCTTTTGATCCTGTAGCCATAAAAATATCTTTGATTACTTTAACTGTAGTAGTATTAGGTTCTATTCTTTTTAGAGGATTTTTGGCAGCTATTCCTATCTTAATCGGGATAATGGTAGGGTATGGAGTAGCTTTAGGAATGGATGTAGTGAATTTTACTCCTGTAGCAGAAGCAAAACTTTTTGCCATACCCCACTTTTATAAACCAGCTTTTCATCTTGATGCTATCTTAACTATTTTACCGGCTACGTTAGTGGTAATTGCTGAGCATATTGGGCACTTAGTTGTTACCGGGACTATAGTTGGTAAAGACTTAACAGAAGATCCCGGTTTACATCGTTCCTTGTTGGGAGATGGCCTTTCTACTACAATCTCGGGAATTTTTGGTTCGGTCCCTACTACCACTTATGGAGAGAATATTGGCGTTATGGCTATTACCAAGGTCTACAGCGTTTGGGTTATAGGCGGTGCAGCAGTATTATCAATTCTCATGGCTTTCTGTGGAAAACTGGCGGCCTTAATTCAAAGCATACCTACTCCAGTTATCGGCGGTGTTTCCTTACTGCTTTTTGGTGTAATTGCTGCCTCCGGTATTAGGATGTTGGTAGAAGAGAAAGTAGATTATAGTAAGCCAAAGAATCTGGTACTTACCTCTGTCATTATGATTATCGGTTTAAGCGGAGCAGAATTAAAGTTGGGGACCGTATCCTTAAAAGGTATGGCCTTAGCAACAGTAGTATCCGTTATATTATGTTTAGCCCTTCTGATATTTGAGAAGATAGGTTTGCTTAAAGAAGAATAGTAACATTAATAAAAAAATTAATATTAGTAAAATACTATATAAATATATATCTTTACATGGCATCGATTATAAAAAAGTCGATGCCTTTATTTTTTTCATAATTTAAGAAAGATATTAGGAAGCTTACATCAGGATAAAACAGTACATTTTGCATCACACTATAATAAATAAATTTATAGCAAAGAGGTTAGATGAATGGTTAGATGTAGTGTAATTAACTGCCGCTATAATAAGAATTATGAGTGCCATCACGCGACAAAACAAGGATCGAAAGATATTTGGGATGATGATACTGTTCAAATGTATATAGCCTGTAAAAATTTTACACCGAGAGATGAACTGTTTTGAGAGGAAAATTGGTTATCATCGGAGGCAAGGAAGATAAAAATAATAAATGTTTAATCTTAAAAAAATTCTTGGAGCTATCAGGAGGGGAAGATGCCTGTATTGTAATACTCACTTCTGCAACTGATGAACCGGAGAAAATAGGGGCTGCTTATTGCCAAGTTTTTAATTCTTTAGGATGTACAAAAGTTCATATTTTAGATATCCCCTCCCGTATTGCCGCGGGGAGTAAGGAGATAGGGGTCCTTATTAACCGGGCTACCGGAGTATTCTTTACGGGCGGTGATCAGTTAAAAATAACCAGTGCCTTAGGTGGTACAGATTTAATGAAAAACCTTAAAAATAAATTTTCCCAAGGATTGGTGATAGCGGGAACAAGTGCGGGGGCGTCTGCTATGAGCTCTACCATGATTATTGAAGGTGAGGGGGATGAATCACCTCAGTTTGATAATATCAGAATGGCTCCGGGCATGGACCTATTATCTGATGTTGTGATAGATCAGCATTTTGCCCAAAGAGGAAGGATCGGACGTCTCTTAATGGCTGTAGGGCAAAATCCGGCAGTTTTAGGGCTAGGGATAGATGAAGATACGGCTGTGATAATAGACCAAGATGAATTATTGGTATGGGGTAGTCAAACTGTTACTATTTTAGATGGTTGGAAAGTCACACACACTAATGTATCATCTTTAAAACCTGAGCAAAATTTAACTCTGATGAACGTAAAATTGCATACATTGTCCCATGGTTACAGTTTTAACCTCAAATCCAGACAACCTCAGATCCAGCGCCAGGAAGAAAAGGATTAGTGCAAGGATAATTAGTGAATAATAGAGCTGGTGATGTTTTTTTAGGAGGTTTATTATTGATGAGGATTTTACGGATTAGGGAATATGCGGGACCTAATATATATAACAAATACTTTCCCGTGATAAGTGTACTTCTTGATTTAGAGGAAATGCGCGGTATTTGGAGTTGTGATGTTCCCGGCTTTAATAAAAAGTTATTACAGGTATTACCCCAACTGGAAGAACATTATTGTTCCCGAGGATATAGAGGGGGCTTTGTAGAAAGGCTTAAGGAAGGAACACTTTTTGGACATATTGTGGAGCATGTAGCAATAGAACTACAAAATCAAGTTGGTTGCTGTGTTAATTATGGTAAAACTCAAGGCCATAAAAATTCCAGTGTGTATAAGCTGGTAATAGAAGTAAAGACAAGTGAGACAGGAACTGCAGCTGTATATAGTGCTGTTAAGCTGGTGGAAAACTTAATAAAGGGAGAAAAGGTTGAGATCCATAAAATTATAGAGAAGCTAAAAAAAATCGAGGCAGATTATGGCTTAGGACCAAGCATGGCGGCTTTGACAAAAGAATGTCGTAAAAGAGATATTCCTGTTATGTCCTTGGGATATGGCAGTTTATACCAACTGGGATATGGGAAGGAGCAGAAAAGGATTAAAGCAACGTTAACCAATTATACTTCCTGCATAGGTGTAGATATAGCCAGCAACAAAGAGTTAACTAAAGGGTTGCTAAGGTTTTGCGGTATACCAGTTCCCTGGGGTAAGGTAGTAACAAAAGAACAAGATACCCTGCAGGTTGCTAAAGAAATGAAAGGTCCCGTAGCAATAAAGCCTTATAATGGTAATCATGGTAAAGGAGTTTCTCTTAATCTAAAAAGTGAGAAGGAGATTAAAAGAGCTTTCCATTTAGCCCAATATTACTCAGAAGATGTTATTGTAGAAAAATATTTTCCTGGAAAGCACTACCGCTTGTTAGTAGTTAATAATAAAGTAGTGGCAGCTGCAGAACGCTTCCCGGCTCATGTTATGGGGGATGGGATACATAGTATTGAGGAATTAGTAGCCAAAGTTAATGAAGATCTTTTACGAGGAGAGGGCCATGAGAAACCTTTGACAAAAATAAAGTTGGATTCCCAGGCCCTTTTTGTGCTGGCTAGAAATAATTTACAAGCAGCTTCTATCCCTAAAAAAGACAGTATTGTATATGTACGCGATAACTGTAATTTAAGTACAGGAGGAACGGCAGTAGACGTAACGGATAAAGTACATTCCTCAATTAATAGTATAGCAGTGAGATCTGCCGAATTAGTAGGATTGGATGTAGCGGGTATAGATATAGTTTGTCCTGATATATCTCAGCCTTTAGGACAACAAGGGGCTGTTATAGAAGTTAATGCAGCGCCTGGAATAAGAATGCATATGCCGCCCTTTTCAATACAGGGGAACAGGGTAGCTGAAGAAATAATAAAATATTTATTCCCCCGTGAGAAAGGGAGGATACCCATCTTCTCAATTACAGGCACTAATGGTAAAACTACTACAGCACGCTTTATTGCCTATATTTTAAAGAAGTGGGGTAAATGTGTAGGGCTTGCCACAACGGGAGGAATTTTTGTAGATGATGAATGTTTAATGCAGGGAGATACAACGGGCCCCCAAAGTGCGAAAGTTGTTTTACAGGATTCTCGTGTAGATATGGCGGTCTTAGAAACGGCTCGGGGAGGAATTTTACGTTCAGGCTTAGGCTATGATAAGGCTGCCGTTGGAATCATTACAAATATTAGTGAAGATCACTTGGGTTTAAATGGAATTGAGAAGCTGGAGGAAATGGCCCAGGTTAAATCCCTAGTGATAGAAGCTTTAGAACAAGGGGGAACAGCAATTTTAAATGCTGATGATATATGGTGTGTAAAATCAGCCCGATATATCCGAGAAAACTTAATTTATTTTTCGGTAAAAGGGGATAATTTAGTAATTAAAAGACATTTAGCTACAGGACAAAAGGCTGTATTTATACGTCAAAATAAGCTGATTATTGCGGAAGGAGAATCATACCGTAGTATTATTGATCTAAAGGACATTCCCTTAGCAATACAGGGCTTAGCCCAATTCAATATAGCAAACACCCTTGCTGCAGTAGCCGGCTGTATTGCTATTGGTGTACCGGATAAATTTATTAAGGCTGGCTTAAAGACTTTTGGTCTGGATAGAAAACATAATCCGGGACGTTGTCAATTTTATGAGCGGCAAGGTGTTAAGATAATTTTAGATTACGGACATAATCCCCATGCCTTTGAAAATGTTCTATCATTCGCTAAAAGATTACAGCCCCAACGTATGATTGGTGTTATTGGAGTACCGGGGGATAGACGTGATCAAGATATTGTAAGAGCAGGATTTGTGGCCGGGAAGTATTTAGATTACTGTTTTATTAAAGAAGACAGGGATTTGAGGGGAAGGGCCCCTGGAGAAACAGCGGCTTTGCTAGCTAAGGGCCTTAGACAGCAGAGATTTGATGTTATGAAGCAAGAGGTAATAATGAATGAAGTTACTGCTACCGTAGCTGCAATGAGTAAGTGCAAACCAGGGGATCTACTGATTATATTCTATGAAAAATTAGCCCCTTTACAGGCTTTGTTAGATGAAGTATCCAACAAATCCCCTGAGATAGAGGGAAAACCTCTACAAGGAAAAGGGAGAACTTATAGTGAGCTACAAAAAAGTATTGGCAATGAATAGGCAGATACGAACAAAAGTGATAAAATAAAGGTTAAAAATACGGTTATACTGACTAAAGTTGGCGGTTGATATGATGAGAAGAGTTGTTTTAAAAGCTTTTGCAAAAATAAACTTGACATTAGATGTATTAGGATTAAGACCAGATAACTATCACCAAGTAGAAATGATTATGCAAGGGATTGACCTGTATGACCTGATTACAATCGAAAAAATCGATGATCCGGGTATTCATTTGAATTGTTCATGCAAAGAATTAGAAACAAAGGAAAATTTAGCTTATCGAGCTGCGCAACTTCTTAAAGAAGAGTTCCCCCAAGTGGAGGGAATAAAAATCTCCTTACAGAAGGCTATACCTGTAGCAGCGGGACTAGCAGGGGGAAGTACTGATGCAGCCGGGGTCCTCCTGGGTTTAAATGAAATCTTTGCATTACAATTAACTGGAGAACAATTGCAAGATTTTGCGGGACTTTTAGGCTCAGATATTCCCTTTTGCCTTGATCCCCAGACTACCTTGGCTCAAGGTAGAGGAGAGGTTTTAACCAAGCTTCCACCTTGTCCGGAATTATGGATGACTCTCGTAAAGCCCCCTTTTGGTGTATCTACTAAAGAAGTTTATACCTTTTTTGATAATATAAAAGTTTTAAAAAGGCCTAATTTAGAAAGTGCAGTGAAAGCACTAGAAAATAAACAAAAAGCTGAGTTGTTTAGTACTATGGAGAATGTTTTAGAGGAAGCAACTTTTCAACTGTATCCCCAAATGAAGCAATGGGCTGAGAAACTTAAAGCAATGGGAGCCTTAAAAGTATTGATGTCCGGCAGTGGCCCTACCTTATTAGCATTTACGGAAAATGAACACCAGGCGAGACAACTTGCCGAACAATGGAACGAGTCAAATTGGAAAGTACTAATAGCACGAACTATAGGACTAGAAGATGTAAAAGAAAGGATGGTAGTATATGATGAGTGAGGAGAGAATATCACCGGTTAAAATAGATAGTTATAAGCCATTGCGGGAAGTTGTATTTGAATCTTTACGCGATGCAATAATAAAACAAGTCCTGAAACCCGGGGAACGGCTAATGGAAATCCATTTAGCTGAGGAAATGGGTGTAAGTCGTACTCCCATCAGGGAAGCAATACGTAAATTAGAACAAGAAGGATTTGTAACGATTATACCTCGCAAAGGTGCATATGTTTCCGAAATATCTATGGAAGACATACATGAACTGTATGAAATTAGAGGGGCTTTAGAAGGCTTAGCTTGTAGCCTTGCAGCAGAACGTGCTACCCAGGCTGAAATAGAAGAGATGGAAAAATGTCTAGTGCGGGAAAGAGAATCTCTTAATGATGAAAATATTATTAAAACCGTAGATGTTGATGTAAATCTACATGATTTGCTCTATAAAGCATCTCATAATGAAAGATTAGTGAATACCCTTAATAATCTGCGTAAACAGATTTATCGGACTAGAGCAACCTCTATATCGCTGCCGGGACGTAAAAAGAAGAGCCTAGCGGAACATAGAGAGCTTGTCCAAGTAATTAGTGAACATAATTCAGCGTTAGCCATGAAATTAGCCCATGAACATATCAAGAATGCTAAAAAAGCCATGATAGAACATTTGAAGATTAAGGGAAGAATATAAAAAGGATGACGGGAATTAAAAAGGAGTAAGATTTAAAATGACCAAGGCAATTATTCTAGCGGGAGGGCAAAAGAAAGGGTTATATAAAAATCAAGCTGAACCCATTAACGAGGCCCTTATCCCCATAGGTCAACGTTATATGATCGAGTATGTGGTAGAAGCGCTAGGAAAATCTAAGTTTATAGATAAGATTGTTATTGCCGGACCTGATATAATCCAAGAGTTGTATAGTAAAGAACCTAATATTTTTGTGGTTTCAAATGGTGATACCACGGTAAAAAGTCTTATAAAAGCTTTGGAGGCCCTTTCTCAAAGGAATGATTATGTTTTAGTGGTAACATCTGATATACCACTTTTAACGACACGAGCTATAGATGATTTTATTAGCTTATGCTTGGGCCAAGAAGGTGATTTATTTTATCCCATAGTTGAAAAAGAAATAAATGAGAATCGGTATCCAGGAATAAAGCGTACTTATGTAAGTTTAAAAGAAGGAGTATTTACAGGAGGAAATGTTATCCTCCTAAATCCCCAAATAGCTAATAAATGTGCCGCTATAGCTGAAGAATTTGTACGTTTGCGCAAAAAGCCGTTATCCCTTGCTTCATATTTAGGCTGGGGTTTTCTGCTGCGCTATATTTTGGGGAAGTTATCAATCAGGGATGCAGAAGAAAAAGTTTCTAAAGTTTTAGGGATAAAAGGTGTAGGTGTAATTTCCAGTTATCCTGAACTAGGGATTGATGTGGATAAATACAGTGATTTAGAAGTAGTAACTAAAGCCTTGTGTTCTTGAAGAAGAATACTATATTTAATAGTGATCTTGATATAACGGAAAGGGGGTTACTTCTATGGAGAAGTGGCGCAGAAGCGAGAGGATCCCAATTATAACCAAATTATTATTAGAAAAACCCAACACGTTGCTTTCGTTAAACTATTTTGCAGAGCTTTTTCAATCTGCAAAATCTAGTATTAGCGAAGATATTGCTATAATTAGAGATGTATTTGAGCAGTTCGGATATGGTAAGATAGAAACCCTGGCCGGAGCCAGCGGAGGAGTTATATGTATACCTAGAATTCAAAAGCAGGAAAAGATCAAATTTTTACGAGAGTTAAAAGACAAACTATCAGAAGAAAATCGTATTTTACCCGGGGGCTTCTTATATATGACGGACATAATTTTCGATGTCATGATAGCTCAGAAAGTCGGGGAAATATTTGCTGAATATTTTGTAGATTCATCACCTCAGTATGTTGTAACTATGGAAACGAAAGGTATTCCCTTAGCACTAATGACAGCCAAGGCTTTAAATTTACCTTTAGTAATAATTCGTGACGGAGGTAGGGTAACGGAAGGATCGGCTGTTAGTATAAATTATGTTACAGGTTCATCTCGCATAATACGTACCATGTCCTTATCTCGTAGGGCTTTGCCCCTAGGAAGTAAGGTGATTATTATTGATGACTTTATGAAAGCCGGGGGTACAGCTAAAGGCATGATTGAGTTGCTCCAGGAATTTAAAGCGGAAGTATTAGGGATTGGGATATTGATAGATACGGAATATCCGGAAAAAAAATTAGTTAACAATTATTATTCACTGCTTAGATTAGTAGAAGTAGATGAGCAAGAAAGAAAAATAAGTATTAAATCTATTTTAGATTAGTTAAAATTATTTTTTAAATGTATAAAACAGCTAAATAATGGGAAATTTCATAAAGAGAAGAAGGAAAATCCAAAAATATGACGAATAGGAGATAATAGCCAATGGGTTGTGGGGAAGGTGGTGAGGTCATATGAATATTACAGACGTAAGAATCAGAAAAATAAATCAGGAAGGCCGGATGAAAGCAATTGTTTCGGTTACGTTTGATAATGCCTTCGTGGTACATGACGTTAAGGTTGTAGAAGGTACAAACGGTTTATTTGTTGCTATGCCTAGCCGTAAAACGCCTGAGGGAGAATTCAGGGACATAGCACATCCAATATCCTCAAATGCTAGAGAAATTATCCAGACAGCAGTTTTAAAAGCATATCAAGAAGCTATCTAAGTAAATTGAAGGGGAGCTTATAGGTGAAGCTCCTTTTTTATACCTAATTTAAGCATATTTTTTACATATTTCTTAAGGCTCCGTAATTTTTTAGTCAACAACATCTAAAAGGTATTAGTAGGAGTTTAATTTATTTAATATTAAATATTTTTAGAATATAGCGAAAAACTATCTTTATATAACTAAAACAATATATTAAAGTCCAATTTTAGTTGGGCTCTTCGGCTTATTAGCTATATACTTTGATTTTCCTAAAGTAAAAAATCCACAAAGAAAAATTTCAGAATCTATATAGGTAAAAAAATTTCTCTGGGATTAAATTTCCCCAGAGAAATTTTTTTACCTATAATTCTTAGTTTTTATAATTAAAATCACTATAAATTAGTAAATAATATGAACTACATAACTAAAATTTTATTATGACTATCCTTGAAAAATGAAAAAAACATGCGTTATTTGTTAAATTATGATATAAATATAATGATGTATGGAGTTGAGGAGGGATAATTTTGAAACCGTCAGTAGCAGTTGTACTAGCTGCCGGAATGGGAACGCGTATGAAGTCCAAGATTCCTAAAGTGCTTCACAATATAGCCGGTCTTCCCATGATTAAACACATAATAAACATACTTAAGAAAACAGGTGTACAAGATATTATTCTCATAGTAGGTTATAAGGGTGATTTAGTAGAAAAGGTAGTTGGAGAAGACTGCCGTATAGTCTATCAAAAAGAGCAGCTCGGAACTGGACATGCTTTGCTACAGGCTTTGCCTGAGTTGCAAAGGTATTCAGAAGGTGACTGCCTTGTTTTATGTGGAGATACTCCCTTATTAACTGATGAAACTCTTATAGAGTTAAAGGAAAGGCACCATGTAACGGAGGCTCATGCTACAATTTTAACAGCAGAGTTACCTGATCCCTTGGGATATGGGCGTATTATTAAAGGCCAGCAAGGCATCGAAAAAATTGTAGAAGAAAAAGATGCAAATCCAGAGGAGAAGGCAGTTAAAGAAATTAATACGGGAACATATTGTTTTAAAATTGAAAGCCTTATCAAGAACTTAAATAGGTTAACTGCTGCTAATGCCCAAGGAGAATATTATTTAACAGATGTTATTAAGTATCTGGTTGATGATAATAAATGTGTAGAAACTTTGTTACTTAAAGATTATAAAGAAGCTATGGGCATCAATAATCGTGTGCAGTTGGCAGAAACAAATTTACTATTCCGCCAACGTATTGTAGAGCAGCATATGCTTGCAGGCGTAACAATAATAGATCCAACTAGTGTTTATATTGATAGTCGAGTAGAGATAGGTATAGATACAGTGTTATATCCCGGAGTTATTTTAGAAGGGAAAACAACAATTGGTGAAAACTGTGTGATTGGTCCTGATACAAGAATTGTTGATTCCAGTGTGGCAGATGATGTTACCATTAATAATTCATATTTACTGGAAGCACAAGTGGGGAATGCTTGTAAGATAGGACCATACAGCTATTTGCGGCCAGGCACAGAGCTGGCAGAAGGTGTTAAAGTAGGCGACTTTGTTGAAGTTAAGAAATCATATGTAGGAGAGGGTTCTAAGATACCCCATTTGAGTTACGTAGGTGATAGTAAGATAGGAAAAGGTGTAAACATTGGGGCAGGGACTATAACCTGCAATTACGATGGTACCCACAAACATCCCACTATTATTGGTGATGGTGCTTTCGTAGGAAGCAACACAAATTTAGTAGCCCCCATAAAAGTGGGGGAGGGAGCCTATATTGGTGCAGGCTCCACTGTTACTAAAGATATTCCCTCCGGAGCTTTAGCTGTAGCCCGAGGTCGGCAAAAAAATATAGATGATTGGATTAATCATAAAAAATAAATATATAAATACAGGGGAGGATTAAAATGTCCAATTATAAAGATCTTAAAATTTTCACAGGAAATGCGAACCCTGAATTATCATCAGAAATAGCTGAGTATTTGGGAGTTAAGGTAAGTGCTGCTTCTGTGAAAACCTTTTCCGATGGAGAAATCAATGTTGCTATTGATGAGAGTGTAAGAGGTGCGGATTGTTTTATTATCCAGCCTACTTGTTCACCGGTAAACAATAATCTTATGGAGCTTTTAATACTAAGCGATGCCCTGAGAAGAGCTTCAGCACGTAGAATTACTGCTGTTTTACCATATTATGGATACGCAAGACAGGACAGGAAGGCCAAGGCTCGGGATCCTATTACTTCTAAATTAGTAGCTAATCTCATCACTGCTGCCGGAGCCCGGCGTGCGTTAACTATGGATTTGCATGCTACCCAGATTCAAGGTTTTTTTGATATACCAGTTGACCATTTGCTAGGTGTTCCCATTTTAGCGGAATATTTTCTAAATAAAGGGGGAGAGGAATTTGTTGTTGTATCCCCCGATTTAGGTGGCGTAACCAGAGCTAGATCTTTAGCAGGTCGTCTGCAAGCACCCTTAGCTATTATTGATAAAAGAAGGCCTAGACCTAATGTAGCTGAAGTCATGCATGTTATAGGAGATGTGGAAGGCAAGAGGGTTATCATGATCGATGATATGATCGATACTGCAGGAACCTTGACTTTAGGAGCTAAGGCCTTAAAAGAGAGGGGTGCTAAAGAAATATATGCTTGTTGTACACATCCAGTACTATCAGGACCGGCAATAGAGAGATTAGCTAACTCTGATATCGAGGAAATTGTTGTAACAAACACTATCCCTCTTAGTGCCGAAAAGAAAATTGATAAAATAAAAGTGCTATCTGTTGCGCCTTTATTTGGAGAAGCTATTATTCGCATTCATGAGGATCTATCAGTAAGTAAATTATTTGTTTAATAACTTACTGTTAGAAAATAAATGTAATACAATAGGAGGCTTGTTTCAAATGGTAAAAGTGAAAATAAATGCAGAGGAGCGTAAGGTTACTACTAAACATATACTCCGAGATCTTCGACAAAAGGGTTATGTACCGGGAGTTTTATATGGACAAAAAATTGGTAGTATACCAATTTCCTTAGAAGGAAAGGAAGTGCAAAAAATAGACGGTGCTCAACTGTTAGAACTTGTTTTACCAGATAAGAGTTATTCTGTTGTTATTAGTGAAGTACAGAAGCATCCCGTAAAAGGTTATATCAGACATATTGATTTTCACCAGGTATCAAAGAATCAGAAAATTAGAAGTGAGATTCCTATTCAAGTTATTGGCGAACCTGAAGGGATTAAGCAGGGAGGAATCCTGCAACTAGGAGAAAGAATTGTAGAAATAGAAACTTTGCCCCAGGATTTACCTAACCATATAGAAGTAGATGTGTCTTCTTTGAAACTAGGCGATAAATATACTTTAAGAGATTTACAAGAGGACAACAAAGAATTAAATATAATTAGTAATGATTATGATAATATTATAGCTATGGTTGCAGTACCTAAAGATAATGTTGAAGAAGAGACTAATGAAAGTGTAGAAGGAAATCTGGAGGGTGAGGCAGTAAATAATCAGGAGGCTTAATTTTAGGGAAAGAGTTACTAGATTTTATAAATAAGTAATTATGGGCAGGCTCCAAGAAGATTTGGAGCCTGTATACTAACTTTATGGAAAATGCTGGAAACAAATAAATGGAGAGGAGGGAGAGTTGTGAAACTGATTGTAGGGTTAGGTAATCCGGGTAGTCGCTATGAACAGACGCGCCATAATATTGGATTTAAGGTAATAGATGCTTTAGCAAAAGCCCATGATATAGATTTTAATAAGAAACAATGTCGTTCTTTGTTAGGACAAGGTTTCTTGTCCGGGGAAAAGGTGCTATTAGTCAAACCCCAGACTTATATGAACAATAGTGGAGAGGCAGTGTGGGAAACCCTAAATTTTTATCGTGATAATATAGATGACCTGCTTGTTATTCATGATGATCTAGACTTAGAATATGGACGCCTTCGTTTTAAAGATGGAGGGGGAACTGGTGGCCATAATGGACTAAAATCTATCGAAAAAATGATCAACTCTTCTGATTATGGGCGTTTAAAGATGGGGATAGGCCGGCCTGAGCAGATGTCCGTTGAAAGCTATGTTTTGAGTAAGTTTTCAAAAGAGGAAAATCAAGTGTTACCTAAACTAATAGATGCTGCAGTGGCTGGAGTAGAAGTATGGTGTCAGGATGGCTTAGAAAAAGCCATGAATAAATTTAATGGTTTTCATATTAATGCTTAATATTACCGGGTCCGGGGCATAATAATTGGTGTTATGATATATTGGTTAGCGGGCCTAAATTCAGCTGGAATAGCCTGGGTATGTAATCGTTATTTGGTTAGTAAAAAAGGTGATATAGCCGTTATATGGATTGTGCCCATTCTAGAAGAAACGATAAAAACAGGAATAGCAGTATTGCTAAAAGCCCCAGTGACCCTTACCCACAATGTCTTTGGCCTTATAGAAGCTGTACATGATTATACAGCAGGGGCACAATTTGGCTTTTGGTCTGCTATCTCTAGTATTATAGGGCACTGGATCTTTGGACAAGTTACTCTTTTTATTTATAATAAGTTTTATTCCTGGATTTTTGCTATAATATTTACTGGTGTTCTTCATATATTTTGGAATTATGCTATGGTAATGATATTTTCGTATTTTAACCAGTACAGAAAATAACAATGTATATTGTTTATATATTGTTTATATAATATATTGCTTTTTAAATCTTAGTAATTTATCAGTAGCTTTAGTAATATAGTATGTTATATAATAGTCTGGTATGTGATATAGAAAAGTCGTGGGGGTCCTAAGACGCCCACTCTTTGACATGGGGGAAAAGGAATGACTTTAAAGAATCTAACAGAATATTTAAATAAAATAAAAGAATTTAATTTTCTCTTAGAAGAGGTGCGGAAGGGACAGGATAATTTAATCTATGGAACTGCCGGATCTCAACGGAGCATGTTAACTGCATTATTGGTTGGAAAAAAATATAAATCCCTGTTATATATTGTGGAAAGTCCTCAGCGGGGAAAAGAAGTTTTTGATGATTTAAACAATTTACTGCCAGAATATAATATTCACTATTTTCCCGCTCTGGATTTACTGCCTTTTGAAGTAATTGCTAGGAGTCATGAAACGCAGCGCAAGAGGATAGAAGTTATGAATAGTCTGATAAATGGTGGTAATAATGTTGTAATTACTACATTAGAAGCATTGAAAAGAAATTTAGTACCACCGGAACTGTTTAAACAGGCCATTTTTACTTTTAAAGTAGGGGAAACCTTTGTTATTGAAGAATTGCTTCGTTTATTAATAGATGCAGGTTATCAAAGAGTCGATATGGTGGAAGATAAAGGGCAGATATCACTGCGTGGAGGAATAATGGATATATTTCCTGCTACAGCAGAAAAACCCTATAGACTTGAGTTTTTTGATGATGAGCTAGATTCTATACGCGTTTTTTCCATAGAAAATCAAAGGTCCGTTGATAAAATTGAGGAAGTAACTATACCACCTGCTTCGGAGTTTTTCTTACTGGGTTTTAATAAAGAGGATGCTATACAAAGAATTGAGAAAGAGGCAGAGCATGTTTTTAAGGCTATGAAAAAAGCCGGTAATCAAGAAGGTTATGATTCTTTGATAGGGAGAATTAATGAAATCAAAGAATATTTTACGGAAGGTAATATTTTCCCAGGATATGAACAGTTTTTACCTTACTTTTCCAAAGAAAAAATATCCCTGGTTAATTACTTCATAGATCAACCTATGCTAGTTATGGAAGAGCCTAATAGACAAAGGGAAAGTGCAGCTCTTAGGGAAAAGGAAACGGAAGAGACATATAAGGTGCTCTTAGGAAAAGGTAAGTTAATGCCGGGGCAGCTTGATAATTATTTACGCTGGGAAGAGATATGGCAGCATTTTATGAAAATAAAGAAAGTTTATTTTTCTTTATTACCGAAAAAACCTTTAGGGATAAGTGATGTAAATCTCCTTAGTATTGCGGCAAAAACCCCTAATTTATTTTTAGGAAAAACACAACTTCTGGCAGATGAGCTAAAAGAATGGCGCAGGCAGAAGTTTGTAACAATAATACAAGTTAATTCTAGGGAACGAATTGAGAGATTGAAGCAAACACTATGGGATTTAGGTATTGAAGCTATAGTAGCTGATGACAGCACGACTTTTCAGCCTCAACATGTTTATATTACTAAGGGTTATCTATCGGGTGGTTTTGAATTAACAAATTGGAAAATTGCCTTTTTAACGGAGCAAGAGTTATATCATCAGCCTAAAAAACGCTCCCCGCGTAAAATGTTTAAAGAGGGTAAAAAAGTTACGGTTCTGGAAGACCTTAAGATAGGGGACTATGTTGTTCACACTAATCATGGGATCGGTCGCTATATGGGGATCGAAAAGTTATCGGTAGGAGATGCTGAACGGGATTATTTGGTAATTAAATATCATGGGGAAGATAAACTATATGTACCTACAGATCAAGCCGGTTTATTACAAAAATATTTTAACCAGGAGGGACATGCCGCTCCCAAGTTATCCAAGCTGGGCGGCAATGAATGGAATAAGGTTAAAAGTAAAGTAAAGGCCGCTGTTAAAGATATGGCTGACGACTTACTTAAATTATATGCAGCACGCCAGGCCCAACAAGGATTTGCTTTTAGCCCTGATACTCCTTGGCAAAAGGAATTTGAAGAGGCCTTCCCCTTTGAGGAAACGCCGGACCAATTGCGGGCTATTGAAGAAGTTAAGGGTGATATGGAAAAGAGTCGTCCCATGGATAGATTGATATGCGGCGATGTAGGATATGGAAAAACAGAGGTGGCAGTTCGAGCAGCCTTTAAGGCTGTTATGGATGGAAAACAGGTTGCAGTCCTTGTTCCTACAACAGTTTTAGCCCAACAACATTACAATACTTTCCGGGAAAGATTCGAAGGTTTTCCTGTTAATATTAATGTAATCAGTCGTTTTCGCTCTGTTAAGGAACAAAAAAAGACCATCAAAGATCTTAAAACAGGTCAAGTAGATGTAGTAATTGGTACCCATCGCTTACTATCTAGCGATGTTAAATTTAAAGATTTAGGTTTACTAATAGTCGATGAGGAACAGCGCTTTGGGGTAGCACATAAGGAAAAAATCAAAAAACTTAAAAAAACCGTAGATGTTTTAACATTAACAGCTACGCCCATTCCCCGAACTTTACACATGTCTTTGGTAGGTGTGCGGGATATGAGTATCATTGAAACCCCACCGGAAGATCGTTATCCCGTGCAAACATATGTAGTAGAGTATAGTGAGCAGCTAGTGCGGGAAGCTATAAGAAGAGAGTTGGGGCGTGGTGGACAGGTATATTTTGTTCATAATCGAGTAGAGGATATTGATAAAGTAGCAGCCTTTATTCAGGATATGGTTCCTGAAGGACGAATTGGCATTGGACATGGAAGGATGACAGAAGATCAGTTGGAAAAAGTTATGCTTGATTTCATGGAAGGCAAACTTGATATCTTAGTGTGTACAACTATTATCGAGACAGGATTAGATATATCCAATGTTAATACTTTAATTATTGATAATGCAGATAAAATGGGGTTAGCCCAGTTATATCAGTTAAGGGGTAGAGTAGGGCGCTCTAATAGGGTGGCTTATGCTTATTTGACTTACAGCAAAGATAAAATACTATCGGAAGTAGCGGAAAAACGTTTAAACGCCATACGAGAGTTTACAGAGTTGGGGTCTGGTTTTAAGATCGCCATGCGAGATTTGGAAATAAGAGGCTCGGGAAATATCTTAGGAGCGGAACAGCACGGTCATGTGGCAGCCGTAGGGTTTGATTTGTATTGTCGCATGCTGGAAGAGGCAGTTAAACAAGCGAAAGGCGAGGAAATAAAAACTGAAAAGCCTGTCAATATTGATCTGAAAATAAAAGCATATATACCCCAAGAGTATATTAGCGATACAGGAGTAAAAATAGATTTTTATCAAAGAATATATGGGGTTAAAGATAAAGAAGAAATAAACTTGCTGGAAGAAGAAATGGAAGATAGATTCGGCGATATACCTGGGCAGTTAGCTAATCTCCTAAAAATTGCTGTTATCAAAGCTACTGCCAATGCTGCAAAAATTAATGCAATTACACAAGAAAACGAAGTAATAAAAATTAAAATGGATGAGGATCATGGACTTTTAGGACCGCAATTAATGAGGCTGGTAAGGCAGTATCGCAGACAAGTTAGTTTTAGTACTTCTAAAGGCTTAGAAATCCTTGTAAATATTAATAATTTAGATAAAAAACAGGTGCTTTCTTTTTTAGAAGAGCTAATCATGGAAATATCCTCTATTGCTCAATATGAAGAGGCTCTGATATAATAACCTAAGTGTTTTAAAAAGAAAGAAGGTAATTAAATGAAAAAATATCTATCTATGATAAGTATTTTCTTATGTTTAATCTTTTTATTAACAGGATGTGGAGGCAAGGTAGTAGCAACAGTAAATGGGGAGAAGATTACGGAAGAAGAATTAAATAAGCGAGTAGAACAGGCTGCTGCTATGTATGGCTTTGATCTGGAAAGTGATCAAGGCAAAGAGATGCGTACATTTTTACAAGAACAAACTTTACAGGTTTTGATAGATGAAAAGGTGATTTTGCAAGCTGCTGCAAAAAAAGATCTGGAAGTATCCCAAGAAGAACTTGATAAGGAAATCAAGAAAATTAAGGATCAATTTTCTAATGACAAAGATTATGAAGAATTTCTAAAAGAGCGCAAGTTTACAGAAAAAGATTTGAATACTTACTTACAAAATTCCTTGATCTATAAGAAGCTCTTTGATGATGTTACTAAAGATATAACTTCAACAGAGCGTGATATAAAAGCATATTATCAGGAGAATAAAGAAGAATTTAATGTACCGGAAATGGTTAAGGCACGCAATATTGTTGTTAAAACAGAAGAGGAAGCAAGAACTGTCATTGAACGGTTAGATAAAGGAGAAGATTTTGCAACAGTGGCTGTGGAAGTTTCGATAGATCCTACGGTGCAGCAAAATCAAGGGGATATAGGATATTTTGGTAAAGATGCTAATTTGCTGGAAGAATTTAAGGATGCCGCTTTTGCCTTGGAAATAAATGAGTATACAAAAGAACCTGTACAAACCATGTATGGTTATCACATTATTAAAGTAGAGGATAGGACAGCCGCTCATCAGCGTTCCTTTGAGGAAGTGGAAAAAGAATTAGAAGATCGTTTCATCTTGGAAGAAAAAAATGAAACATTCTCTCGTTATGTAGAAGATCTTATTGAAAAGGCTGATATTGAAAAGAATTTACCTAAAGAAGAAAATGGTTCAAACCAGGAAAATCCTGAACAATCAAATGAGGAAAATCAGGGCTCAGAACCTGATAGTACTAAGTCTGCTGAATAGTAAAGAGATCAAAGGTGTGCAAAAGCACACCTTTTTCTTGTAATAAGGGTATAAAATTTGGATACTGAACAAATATTAAAATTGGAAGCTCTGGTAAAGGGAGGAGGCTATAAACAAAATATACATAGGAAAAAAGAATAATTGGTTTATCTAGGATATATACTATCAATAAAAGTGTCCCTTTAATTCCATAAGGAGGGAATAAAACCAAATGAAAGCAACAGGTATTGTACGAAGAATTGATGACTTAGGTCGTGTTGTTATCCCTAAAGAAATCAGGAGAACTTTGCGTATTCGCGAAGGGGATCCCTTAGAAATTTTTGTAGATAGAGAAGGCGAAGTAATCCTCAAGAAATATTCTCCCATTGGAGAATTAGGAGATTTTGCTAAAGAATATGCAGACTCTCTTTATGAAGCTATAGGTCATATTGCTTGTATAAGTGATAGGGACCAAATGATTGCAGTAGCAGGTGCTCCTAAGAAAGAGTTTCTTAATAAGAGAATAGGAGCTGCTGTAGAAAAAGTAATGGAAGATCGTAGAGCAGTCTTAGCAAATCAACCGGGTTCTAATACTTATAGTGCCATTTGTTTAGGAGATGAAGGAGAACCTAAATATACTGCAGAGGTTATTGCTCCTATTATTGCAGAAGGAGATCCCATAGGAGCTGTAATAATAGTATCTAAAGAACCTAATGCTAAATTTGGTGACTTAGAATTGAAGTTAGCAGAGACAGCGGCCTCTTTCTTAGCAAAACAACTTGAGCAATAATAGTTAAACGTAAAAAAATGTTGGCATTCAGTGTCAACATTTTTTTACGTTTAAAGGAAATTAGGATTTTAGAGGGAATAAGTACAAGTGGGGTAATAAAGAGATGAAGTTAAATAGCAATTTTTAGTTATTCAAAGGAGTTGAAGCTATGAAAGAGATAATCGTTCTTGGGCTTGGACCAGGCAGTATAGATTATCTTTCCTACAAAGCTTGGCAGATATTAAAATCCAGTAAGACAATTACATTACGTACAGAAAAGCACCCGGTAGTTGAAGAACTGCGGGAACAGGGTGTGGAATTTACTACATTTGATTACTTATATGAAGAAAAGTCTAGTTTCACTGAGGTTTATCATGAGATAGTGGAAAAACTTATTACCAAAGCCTTAGAAAGCTCTTCATTTGAACCTTTAATCTATGGAGTACCTGGACATCCTTTGGTTGCAGAAGATTCAGTGAAGCTATTATTGCATGAAGGAAAAGTAAATAATATTACCATAACTGTGATACCAGGTATGAGTTTTTTAGACAGCCTGTATCCTGTAATAAACATTGATCCCATTGAAGGGTTTTTAATGTTAGATGCCTTGGCCCTTAAAAGAGAAGATTTAAATGAAAAGCACCATACTATTTTTACTCAAGTTTATAATAGATTTATAGCTTCCGATCTTAAATTAACCTTACTAGATGTTTATTCCCCCAATCACCCGGTAATGCTAGTAAAAGCAGCAGGTTTGACGACAGAAAGAGTGGAGGAAGTTCCCCTATGTGAATTAGACCATATTGACTGGTTTGACCATTTGACTTCCGTTTATGTTAAGCCTCAGATTATCCAAAGTAAAGCTAAAGCTGCAGAACATCCCAGCGATAAACTTGTAGCGGTAATGGACAAACTCTTATCCCCTCAAGGCTGTCCCTGGGATCAGAAGCAGGATCATTTTTCCTTAAAACCGTATCTCTTAGAAGAAGCATATGAAGTAATTGAAGCTATAGATAGCAAGAATATGTATAAATTAAAGGAAGAATTGGGAGACTTACTGTTACAGGTAGTATTTCATGCTGCTCTGGCCCAAAAAAGGGGTGATTTTACTTACAATGAGGTAATTGAAGGGATAACTCAAAAAATGGTGCGTCGCCATCCCCACGTATTTAGTGATATCAAAGTAAAAAATGCAGAAGAAGTATTAGAGAATTGGGAACAAATTAAAGCTGTAGAAAAAGGGAAAATTGCTCATGCTGATAAGAAAAAAACTATGGATAAGTTAAATAAATCCTTATCAGCCCTTCTTTTAGCAGAGGAGGTACAGAAAAAAGCCCAAAAAGTAGGCTTTGACTGGCCCCATGTAAAGGGAGCTTTAGATAAGGTAGAAGAAGAAATAAAAGAGGTAGAAGCAGCATTTAATAATGAGGGCGATATTGAAGAGGAAATCGGGGATTTGCTTTTTTCAGTTGTCAATATAGCTCGATTTGTAAAAGTTTCCCCCGAAATAGCTTTATATGGTACAATAAATAAGTTCATCAGGAGATTTAACTACATAGAAGAGACTTTACAAACAAATGGGAAAAGATGGGAGGAAATGGGGATCAATGATTTAGATAGGATTTGGGAAAAAGCAAAAAAAAATGGGTTGTAAGGTAAGAAAATAAAGAAAAACTTTATTAAGGACGCAGGATTTTAGTATAGTTTGGCGAATGGTAGTTAAATAAACATCTTAATTTTTGGGAGGGATTATTTTGAATAAAACCGAACTCATAAGTAGTGTAGCAGAAAAAGCAGAAATGACAAAAAAAGATGCAGAAAAGGCAGTAAATGCAGTATTAGCAAGTATTGAGGAAGCAATGGCCCAAGGAGATAAAGTACAGCTAGTAGGGTTTGGTACTTTTGAGGTAAGGTCACGCGCAGCACGTATTGGCCGCAATCCTCAAACGGGTAAGGAAATACAAATTGCTGCAACAAAAGTTCCTGCTTTTAAACCTGGTAAAGCCCTCAAAGATGCAGTTGTAGAGTAAAAATGAATAAGCACTAATAATTCTTAATCAGGTTCAATTTAGAACCTGATTTTTTACACCTCCAGTATTTGTGGGACGTCAGGAAAGGAAGGGTTAGGATTGCGGTTAGATAAGTTTTTGAAGGTTTCCCGTTTAATCAAGCGGAGAACCTTAGCTAAAGAAGTAAGTGATGCTGGACGAATTCTGATTAATGGTAGGGCTGGAAAAGCTAGTTCTAATGTCCAAGTTGGAGATATCTTAGAGATATCCTTAGGTGCAAAAAAAACAAAAATTGAAATAGTAGAGATTAAAGAAACTGTTCCAGTTAGTGAAGCCAAAAATTTATATCGAACAATAGAATAATTTTCCATTCATTAAAACCTCCGTTAACGTGAAGAATAACTCCAGTAGGGAAAATGTTTACTGCAGGATTATTACCACAAGAACGGAGGTTTAATAATGGATAATGTAAAACGAAAAATTAGTATAAAGTCGATTATTCTCATTGCAGTATATTTAACAGTCATATGTGCTGGAGGATGCTCTAGTCAGCAACAGAGACCTTTAGAGAAAGAAGAACCAACTAAACAAGAGCCCACAATTTCGTTATATGTTGCAGAAACGGGAGAAAAGAAAGAAATAAAGATGGAAGATTATATTAAGGGTGTTGTAGCGGCGGAAATGGAACCAACCTGGCCGGTAGAAGCTTTGGCAGCCCAAGCAATTCTAGCTAGGACTTTTACGTTAGAACGCATAGAGGCTACAGGAGGGGTTCCTGCCCGGGGAACCGATGCATCTACTAATATAGAAGAGTTCCAAGCTTATAATGAAAAACGCGTTAATGACAACGTTAGAAAAGCTGTTGAGTCTACTAGGGGTCAAGTGGTTAAATATAAAAATAAATATGTTAAAACGTGGTTTTTTGCAGATGGTGGTGGTGTTACAGCCGCTTCTGCTGAAGAAGGGCTAGCATATACTAAAGAACCAACTCCTTATATACAAAGTGTTAAAGATCCGGGGTTTGCTATTACAACGGAGGAAAATAAAAGCTGGACAGCAAAATTTCCTTTAGATGTTGTACAGGGTAGCATCCAAAAAGCTACTGGTAAAGCTCCCGGCACTATTAATACAGTACAGATCTTAAAAAAAGGTCCTTCGGGTCGGGCTATGACTATTAAACTCGGAGAAACTTCTATTAGCGGCCCTGCTTTACGGCTTGCTCTCGGCAAAGAAAAAATGCGGTCCACACTATTAACAGGCATTTCCATAGAAGGTGGCCATTTAATAGTTTCGGGAAAAGGTTTTGGACATGGGGTAGGAATGAGTCAGTGGGGTGCCAAAGCATTAGCTAGTGAAGGTAAAACTGCTCAAGAGATTATTAAATATTTCTTTAAAGATGTTGAAATCACAAAGGAATGGAAGTAGGTACTGTAAATATGAAAGAGCAACGCTTAAATCATTTTAAAAACAAACTGCAACAGATGAGGATTAAGGAGGTAGAAACAGATAACCGCCTGAAAGATGGGCTACGTAATTCTATGCAGGATTCTGTTGATGAGCTTTCATTTTATGATAATCATCCCGCCGATGTAGGAGATGTTACCTTTGAACGAGGGAAGGACTTAGGCTTTAAAATATTTACAGAAAATAAACTAGCTAAGATAGATGAAGCGTTAAAGAGTATTGAGGAAGGAACCTATGGTTATTGTTCTATCTGTGGCAAGGATATATCCTTAGAGCGTTTAGAGGCAGTGCCGTATGCAAGTCTGTGCAAGAGTTGCAAAAAAAAGGAAGAAGATGAAGATTATTCTACACGACCTGTAGAGGAGAGTGTGATAGCTCCACCTTATGGACAAAATTTAACTAATAAAGAAATTGTGAATACAAGTGATTTTGATGGTGAAGATTCTTGGCAAAGCGTAGCTAAATTTGGTACTAGTAATTCACCCTCTGATCTAGGCGGTGTTGAAGATTATGCTGACACCTATGTAAATGCAGATGAGAACATTGGTGTTGTTCAAAATGTAGAGAGTATCATTACGCAAAAGAGTGAAGATGGACAAATATATCAAAGCTTTATAGGAGAAGATGATGAAGAAGCTCCTTCCTCAAACGATGAGAATAAATAACTATGATTATACCAACGTGCGATTTTAAGCACGTTTTTCTTTTTTTTCTATAGACATATTTGGGCGAAAGCTTGCATATGGTTATTTTGAAGAAGTGTTGACAGGGGGTAAGAATATGGAAAATAATACTGCTCCTTTTTATAAGCTATTATTAACCAATAGAGAAATGTTAGAAGCTGATGGGGTTATAGAAGTACAAAATTTTGATGAACAGGAAGTCAGAGCCTTTAGTAAATTAGGAGTATTGGTTATAAAAGGAGAAGATCTGCATATTACGCAATTGAATTTAGATAACGGTCAGCTGGTTGTAGAAGGCATTATTACTAGTGTTCAGTATCTGGATGACAAGAAAGGGAAAATGAAAGCCAGAAGTAAGGGCATCATGGAAAAATTATTTAAATAATAAAGACAGATATTAAGCGAGGTGTGAAGATGCAGTCTGTGGCTGACCAGGTGATAGCATTCTTATTAGTGATGTGCCTGGGGTTTTTTGTTGGCTTTGTTTTCGACTGCTATCGTGTTTTGAGGCAGATCTTGCGTTTAGATCATTGGGGAACTATTATAGGGGACTTTATATTTTGGATTGTAATTACTTGCTTTTCTTATGCTTTCTTATTATGGAGCAACTGGGGAGAAGTAAGAATATATGTATTTTTAGCAATTGGAATAGGAGTTCTTTGCTATCTAAAGATAGCAACTCATAAAGTACAACCGGTACTTTTTAAAATCTATCGAATGCTAGGGAGGGTTATACAACCTTTTAAACGTATAATTTTAAAAATATGTAGCAAGATGAAAAAAAAATTTAAAAAAATTTAAGAGGGGATTTATGTGTAGATGTAGAAATTGAGTAGACAACTATAGGGTCATATGACAATGGGAGTGAAGGTCTTTGCTACATAAAGTAGAAGGCAAGGCTGAAAACAGACGAAGACACAATATCAGAACTCGTCACAATATCAAGTTGGTTAGACGTAAAAAAGTGAGACTGCCTAAATATATAAAAGTTGTGATTGCTGTTTTATTGGCATATTTAATATTTTTATTCGCTTGGGGTGGCTACCAAATCTGGGATTTAAATAATAAAATTGCAGAATTAGAAAAAGAAAAAGCCCTTTTTAAAAAGCAACAACAGAGTTTAGAAAAAGAAATAAGGGATTTACAAGATCCGGAAATAATAGAAAAAATAGCTCGGGAAAGCTTGGGAATGGTGAAGCCGGGGGAAATTTTGCTTATACCTGCTGTACCGGGTGAAGATATTCCCAAGCCGAAAGATGTGGCAAAACATGACTTAGCAGAATAAGAATGATTATTATGTATATTGACACTGAGAGCTAGATTACGCTATAATAGCCTAGATGACAATTATAGTAATAATTATGTGGGGGGAAATATACTCTAATGTCAATTTCTATAGGGACTATACTTGATGGTGTTGTTACAGGCATAACTCCTTTTGGAGCTTTTGTTAAACTTCCTGGAGGGGCCACTGGTTTAGTCCATATATCTGAAGTAGCCGACACTTATGTTAAGGACGTAAACGAGTATCTCAAGGAGAAAGATAAAATTAAGGTTAAGGTTATTAACATTGATTCTAAAGGCAAAATAGGTCTGTCAATTAAAAGAGTCAATGAAACTAAAAGAAAACCTGTCAAAAATAGTGTATCTTTCGAAGACAAACTAGCAAAATTTATGAAGGAAAGTGATGAGAAACTTCAAGAATTTAGAAGAAGCACAGATGCTAAGCGAGGAGGACGAGGCTCCGGCAGGTATTGATAGATAGATAAAACACGCACTCTTGTTGAGATTAGAGAGTGCGTTTTATTATTTCCATATATTTTGGGATGCTTTAGGAGGTTCATATGTGGGCAACAATGGACATAGGTACTAATTCGTGTAGACTATTGATAGCTCAAAAAAAAGGCAGTGGTGAATTAAAAGAAGTTGAACGGCAATTACAGACAACGCGCATTGGACAAGGAATGAACGATGATAATAAAAAAATCAGTAGAGCAGCTATAGCACGGACCTTAGAGGCTTTACAACATTTTCAAACAGTGATCGAAAAATATGATGTACAAAGCACAACTTTAGTTGCAACCCAAGCAGTAAGAGAGGCAGAAAATCAGCAAGAGTTGATGAATGCTGTTAAAGAGCAATTAGATTTAGATATAGAAATAATAACTGGAGAGCGAGAAGCATGGTTAAGTTATATAGGAGCATCCCAGGGCTTAGCTGTGGAGAACCCACTGATAATTGATATAGGGGGAGGCAGTACAGAACTAGTTAGTATTGATACAGAGGGAGAGTTATTAGCTGTTAGTATCCCTCTAGGCGCCCTTAAGCTTTATGAAAGACACTTATCACCTGGGGAGTTGCGGAACCTACTTCTACAAAACTTAGAACAGAAAGTATATTGGTCTAATAAATCTTTTGAACTTGTAGGAGTGGGGGGGACCTGTACAACTCTGGGAGCTGTTAGTTTAGCTTTAAAGAACTACAAATCAGAAAAAGTACAAGGTTTGCAATTAGCAAAAGAAGCTATCATTAATCATTACAAAGAATTAACGGATCTTGAACCAGCCCAACGTTTGACAGTGCCAGGTATTTATCCCGGACGGGAAGATATTATTGTAACAGGCCTAGAAATATTACTTCAACTAATGGATATTTTACAGAAGGAAACTCTTACTATAAGTGATCACGATCTTTTATATGGTTTAATTTATGAGACATTCGCAAAATAGGATGTCTTTTTTTTCACCCTATTTTTAAATATTTCATAACATAGGTTAAGGAAAGTAGGGGTGAATTGTATGTTATGGCCAAATGAATTTCCCAGAAGCGTTAACAATATTAACCTTACTAGAGATAAAGAAAAGAAGGCATCTCTAGCAGGGGAAGGTTTAGATCCTAGCATATTAAAGGAATATAATATTACTCCCCAAAGTAGTGAAGAATTTAAGGGCGGATGGTTGTTAAAAGATCAGAAAAAAGATTTATGGGTTTTTAAATATTCAGGCGACAGAAATAGGTTACTAATTGCTTTGGAATGGCAAGAAAATCTAGCAAAAAATAAATGTAGTGTATTGAAGATGAAGAGGACAAAAGGGGACAAATTATATTTAGAGAATAATAAAGAGTTTTTCTTCGTTACTGAATGGATTAGTGGTCAAAAGTTTGAGGTGCAGCAGGAAAGGCATTTGCTCTCATGTTTTAAAGAGTTAGGGAAAATACATAAAATAACCGAAAATTATAGTAACGTGATAATACAAAATACTAGAATAGACTGGACCCTTATTATTCAAAAGAAATTAAAAGATTTATTACAGTATCATAGTTTTTTAAGAGGAAAAATTAAATTTACGGACTTTGAAAGATTTTTCATGGAACATTTCGATTATTTTTATAATGCTGGACAAGAAGCTGTGGAGAATATGGTATTACTACAAGTTGATTCTGCTAGACCTCATTTATTGGTCAATAATTTTAGGAGCACTGATTTATTAATCAACGATAACAAAGTGGTATTTACTAATCTTCTAAAGTGGAGTAGGGGGCCTAAGATCTTAGATTTAGTACTTTTACTTAATAGCTATATGCCCCTATTAAAGTGGAACTCTCAAGCATTTAAGAATATATTAAAAACCTATAAGGAAGAAACAGTGCTTACTAAACAAGATGAGCAGGTTTTATTAGCATTACTACGTTTCCCTGGTCGGTTTTGGTTTTATGCTTACCAATATTTTGTTGATTTTGTAGAAGAAAAAGTTTTATCAGAAAAGTTTAAAAAATATATTCGTGAGTATTATTGGCGGGATCAGTGCTTGAATACTGTAGAAACCTGGTTGTGGGAGGGTTAAATGTGAACATTAATAAGCAGCGCTGTAATTTGCAGATAGCTCCTTTAAGTTACCCTTGGCAGGTTGTAGAAGGAGATGGAGAATCTTGGGTAATATTACGTTGTAAATGTAAATTGACATTAAAAGAGGTTATGGAGCTTCATGGAGCTACCTTAGAAGATTTTGCTTGGAAGGTATCCCTTGAGCAAGGAGAAAACCATCTATATCAGGGGAAAATTGCTTTAAACATTTACTATAATTCAAAAAGTTTTTTTGCTATAGATAAGGAATTTGCAGAGAGTGATGAGGAAGAGGATCTTATTAGAACAAGTATTATCAATGAGGAGAGTAGCAAAGAAGTTAATTTTAGGGAAGAAACGGAATACTCCTCGGATTTTGCCAGCATCATAGTAGATAAGGAGGAACTTACTAAGAAAGAAGAGGAAGATTTTTCTTCAGCAGAAGTATGGAATGTAGAAATTCCCTGGCAGGCTTGGCTTCATGGAATGGGCCAGGATAGAGAACCTTTAGTAGAAAAAGTACACGTGGCTCAAGTAGGCTTAAGTTCCTTGTTGGTAGAAGCATTAATAAAACTGGAAAAAAAGCAAGACCTATTAAAATCTAGTGATGATAATGAGATTATATTTAAAAATACAGAGGAGCTATATTTTACTATACAGGAAGAGAAGATTGCTGAAATAGGAGGTCTTCATGCAGTAGGAAGTTTTTTTACTACTTATTTCAACAGCAATAAACAATTAACATTAGAAAACCTCAAAAAAATTAATCTGGTTTTTATTAGTGATGTTACAGGAGGAGAAAGATTTTGGGTTGCTTCTCATATCATTGAAGAAAAAAATATACTTAACCTTGGAGAAAACTTACAAGTGCAACCTGCCGATTTTCAATGTTATAAAAAAAAATTAAAACTTATCCTTTATGATGATCATACAGTTATTTGGAAAGCAGAATATATGATTAGGGCAATGTTTGCAGAAAATATGAGGAGTATGAATATAGTGCAAGAAGAGGCACCTAAAACTGTAGAAACTAAAGAACCTGTTCCCCGTAAAAGACCAGGAGAAAAATGGCTAAAGAAAGGCAGGAATAATAATAGTAAGACAACAACTAATAAAACATTAATATCTATAAAACTAGGTATTTAAAAAGATTATTTGTCGAAATTAATTATTGAGTTGGAGACAAAAAAATACCATATTTTTCCACTAAATGTTTTATAATGATACTAGTTGTCTCAGAAGGTGGTGTAAAGATGTGTTAAAAATAGTCTCCAAGTCTTGGCACTTTCCACAGCGACTTATGGTTAATATTTCAGATTTACCGTGGCTCCCTTACATAGGAATTTTTTTATTAAGTTTGCTATTAGCAAAAGCAGTATTGATGGGGGAATTGCATCCTTTTGGAATAAGCTTTTTAGCAGCTATTTGTGTTAACAGGATTAATTTTAGTAAGGTATCTTTAGCAGGAGCTGTACTGGGAATTATATTCGCGGTGGAAGGGATAAATGTATTATGGTATTTGGTTAGTATCGGTATTATTTATTTTGTTTTAAGACCTAAATATACTAAAGATAGTCACTGGCTTCTCGTCCCTGTTTTAGTTTCCGCTGTTCAATTGCTTACCCGGGGTATTGGCACCTTTCTTAGTGAAAATACTTTATATTCTTGGGTAGGGGTTATCTTTGAAGCATTTTTTGTAGGTATCTTGACATTAGTATCAATTTTTGGAATACGCGGATTTACTAAAGTTATTAAGGGGCAGGGCCTAACTGCTGAAGAAAGGACAAGCTTAGGGTTACTACTTGTAGGAAGCTTGGTGGGGCTTTCAGAGGTTAGCCTGCTTAGTATAGATTTACAGAGTGTTGCCAGCCGCTGTGTTATTTTATGGGGTGCTTTCCTGGCGGGTCCGGGAGGAGGAGCGGCAGCAGGAGCTGCTGTTGGTTTAGTCCCCAGTATTGAAGGATCACTGATTACAGGCCCCATAGCGTTTTATACTTTAGCAGGCTTGTTAGGCGGGATTTTTAGTAGTTTTAAAAAAATCGGGGTTATAGTTGGTTTTGCCCTGGCTAATTTATTAATGGCACTTTTTTATCCGGAGCAGGCTTTAATTATTGATTGTTTTAAAGAGACCTTTGTAGCCATTGTTATATTTTTTATACTTAAGATACCTTCAACTGTTAAATTAGAGGCTAATAATACCATAAGTGAACACATCAAAAAAAGAGAAAACAAATCTTATATAGCTCAGAGGTTAGAAAAAGTAGGACAAGTTTTTCATGATTTAGAAAACATAGTTCCTGTGCAGCAAGAGGAAAAAAAGGATAATGGAGAATTAAATGATTTATTTAATAGGGTAGCCTCACGAGTATGTAAAGGATGTAGTTTACATAAGGTCTGTTGGGAACAGGATTTTTATAAAACTTATCGCTCTTTGGTAGAGGCGTGTGCTAGATCCGGTTCTTTGGGGTGTGTAAGTGAAAAGGATTTGAGCAGTGATCTCCGGAGAAGGTGTATGAGAATTAGAGAATTAAGTAGCACTCTTAATTCTCAATTGGAAGCTCTAAATATGAATAATATTTACGATAAGAAAATAAATGAATGTTGTAAACTTGTTAAATATCAGTTGAATGGTTTGGCGGATATAGTAGCGGAGATATCTTGTGATTTACAAAATGAAATTAATACTGATTCCAGCATGGAAGAGTATTTACGGCAAGAATTAGAACGGAAAGGAATAAAAGTCAATGATGTTGGTGTGTTAGAGTTGCCTGATGGTGAAAAAGAGATAGTAATTAGACAGGTAGGATGTAATGATAATAATTGGTGCAAATCCATGGTGGCGCCTAACATTTCACAAATCATGGAAAAAACATATGTTTTGAAGAATAAGAATTGTCCCGATAAGATGAGTGGAGAACACTGTGTTTATAACTTAACCCCCATAAATTTATATAAGGTTACCAGTGGCAAGGCTCAATGTTCTAAAGGCGATGTGTCTGTTTCCGGTGATGTATGTGCAGCCTTTTCCTTACCCGATCATCGCTTCGTTTTATTAATTAGTGATGGTATGGGAACGGGGGAGAAGGCCTTTCAAGAAAGCGCCACTGCCAGTAAGCTCTTGGAAAAGCTGCTTTTAGCAGGCTTTAGTATAGATAAAGCTATAAAAATAATTAATTCAATCTTAGTAGTACGCTCTAATCAGGAAAAATTTGCTACATTGGATGTTGTTATTATTAATCAAGTAAGTGGACAGGCTGAATTTGTAAAGATTGGGGGAGCCCCTTCCCTTGTTTATGCAAATGAAAAAATTCGAATGATCAAGGCTTCTGCACCTCCTGCAGGGATTTTAGAAAATGTGGATGTGGAGATTATTCGCCATGCTGTGAGTTCGGAAGATATTATTATTATGATGAGTGATGGTGCTTGGGAGGCCTTATATAATGCGGAGGGACCCCAAGGGTGGCTGGAAGACGTTTTAAGTAAAATAAATTTAGCCAATCCTCAACAAGTAGCTAATTACTTATTGTTATTAGCAAAAAAAGCAGCAGGGAAACAGGTTAAAGATGATATGTGTATTCAGGTAGCACGCATCGAATACCAAGAGATTGCCTGAAATTTAATGAATTGATTAAAAAAAGGGAATCCTTGTAGAAGGACTCCTTTTTTTAATGTAGAAATGAATGTGTAAAATGATCTTTTACGGTGATAGCTAAGGAAAGGTTGCACCGGTATACAGGAAGGAATGTGCGAGGGTTTAGAAATGGATTTAACTACAAGAGTGCAGCAAACAATAAAACAACATAACCTGATTGAGGAAGGCGATTTAGTTATCATAGGTCTTTCGGGGGGGCCGGATTCCCTAGCTTTGTTACATATTTTACGAAAGCTGAAACAAGAGTTAAAATTTAAAATTCACGCTGCCCATTTAGATCACTCTTTTCGAGGGGAAGAAGCAGAGAAAGAGGCTTTATGGGTTGCAGAACTATGTAAGGATTGGGATATTCCTTGCACTTTGCAGAAAGAAGATGTCCCTGCCTTAGCGAAAGCTAAAGGGCTGTCAGCTGAAGAGGCAGGTCATTTAGCTAGAAAAAAACTCTTTTTCACGTTATTAAAAGAACTTAAGGGACAAAAAATTGCTTTAGGTCATCATGCCAATGATCAGGCAGAAACAGTACTGATGCATTTTTTAACAGGAGCGGGCTTGGAAGGTCTGCGAGGGCTAACTCCTCTAAATGGGCCTATTATTAGGCCCTTATTATACGCTAAGCGCAGCGATATTGAAGAGTATTGTAATCAAGTGGGACTTGAACCTCGCAGAGATCCTAGTAATGAGGAAAATGATTATTTGCGTAATAAAATCAGAAATTTACTGATACCCTGGCTAAGAGAACACATTAATCCTAATATAGTAGATACTATAAATAAAACTGCTGATGTTGTAGGAGTTGACGATGATTATTTGCAATCTGAGATAAAGGAACTAGCAAACAATATCGTGAGCTCATCAGGTTTGAAGAGTCTGACATTAGATTTGAAGGACTGGGAGCAACTACCTCAGGCCATACAGCGACGGCTTATTAGGTATGTTTATCAGCAGATAAGACAAAAGCAAGGCCTACCCTTTCATAATGTGGAACAAGTAAGGGCTTTAGCTGAAAAAAAACAAGGCAAGAAAGAATTACATCTTCCTGGAAAGGTTATTGCAGAAAAGAATTATAACTCTTTACTGTTTTACCCGGAAAATGAGGCTCCCGAGAAACAGTATATAAAAAAAAGAAAATTAGTTATTCCGGGGAAAACAATAATTCCGGAAACACAACAAGTTATAGAAGCAGAGTTTACGGAAGAACC
>JAHDSB010000125.1 GCA_018433015.1 Clostridia bacterium
ATAAATCATGACACCTTCTGTTGTATCAATAATAGATTTGTAAAAATATATCTTATCAATATCATCAGGATTTTCATAATCTAGTTTACTCAAGTGATCTTTAGCTTCCTGCTGAATATCAAGCATACCCTTTTTCATGAGGATTACATCATATCCCGGATTTGAATCACCACCACCATTTATCGCATGGTAAGAACAATCGGAAACAAAGGACTCTCCGGAAAGTTCCCAAACACCAGCTTCCCGGTATTGATCTTCACAATATTCATCAACAGACTTACCTTTCCAATAGGGAAACAGCTCTTCCCTCATAACTCTTTTATCTTCCTCAGAGATATAAAAAGGGTCTTGAGGACGTGTAGCGATGGTGTCAATTTCATCCTCCATCCATCTCCAAGCAATATCTGGCGAAAATGCTCCTGCCCTTGGTGCTCCGTTAGGTGCACCAACAATAAGTTCATCGTCCTGAATTACTAATGGTGCCGTCTCACAACAATAACGGAAACATTTAGCCCGGAGCATAATCTTAGGCATACCGGGATTTTCTTTAGCAATCTTAGTTATAGCTCTAGCACGATGAGTAGTAATTGAAGGAACCTGTTTTAGATAATTTTCTTTTAGTCTCTTCAAACGTTCCGTCATCCCATTGGGAATTCCATTCTTAATATTACAATCTTCAGTACAAGCTTTAGGCTCTTCTTGGGCAATATTCTTGGAGACACCCTCAAATAATTTAATTAGGGATGCTCGTTCTTCGGGAGACATATGCTTAGTCGCTTCTGATAACTTTAGGGAAAAATCACGAATATCCAAAGTTCTTTCCTCTCCTTCTTTTTAAAATTTTTCACTATTAATTAATAAGATTTTTCAAAATGCCTTGTAGTATGTGAACATCTTCTGACTTAGCTGCTGGGGACTGTACTAAATTAGGCATTTTATGTTTATCCTCTGTAAACACTCCAGTAAAGTCCTCTGTCTTGCGCACACCATAACCAACTTTACGGATATAGATAAGATTCAGAGGTGATACATTATCAGAAGTTATACCTACTCCGGCAGATCCACTTCCCAAAGTCATAGCAGGAAATAAATTTGTTGTGGCACCCATACTGCCAAAAGTAGCAGGGGTATTAACAAGGACTCTCCCCACAGGTTTCTTTAAAGCAAATTGCCGAATAACCTCTTCATCTCTAGAATGTATAACAAGGGTGTGTCCGTTCCTCTCAGTAATTAATAACTCAATACACTTTTCACAAGCGTGCATCCAATCATCTTCTATGTAATAAGCTAAAATGGGACATAGTTTTTCTTTGGAATAAGGATTAGTATCAAAAACATATTTTTGTTCCGCAATCAGCACTACTGCACTTTCCGATACACAAAATCCGGCTCGCTTAGCTAATTCTTGTGCAGATTTACCAATTAATTCCGGATCAGGGCTCCCATCCTGGCGATAAAAGAGGGTTCCAAGTTTTTGAGCTTCTTCCTCTGTCATAAAATGACCGCCCTTATCCTTAAATTCACGTTTAACTTCAGCTGCAATACAGCTATCTACAACTACATACTGTTCCGCAGCTGATACCACTCCATTATCGAATGTTTTGCTGGCAATAATATCTTTCACTGCCTGTTGGATATCGGCTGTACGTTCGATAAACACAGGACCATTGCCATTTCCTCCATAGATAACAGGCTTTCCTGAATTTTTAATTGCTTTGAGCATAGTAGATACGCCTGTATTCATAATCAAAGAGGTAGCTTGATGGTTTATTAATTCCTTTGTGCCTTTAGAAGTTACAATATGTAAGTAAGAAAGAGCTCCCTCCGGTAAACCGTAACCCTCAGCGGCACGAATCATAATATCAAGGGCCTTACCAGTTGTCTTTTTTGCTCTGGGATGGGGAGAAAAGATAATAGCATTACCGGATTTAATTGCGATCAAGGCCTTATAGATTGTGGTAGAAACAGGGCTGGTTGCAGGACACAGGGCAAGAATTACCCCCATAGGTACGCCAATATCCATAGTCTTGTCTTGTACATTCTCTTTAATAATACCTACACACCGCATCCCTCTAAGACTTTGGAGCAAATGTTCACAAACAAACCGGTTTTTAACATATTTATCTTGCCATTTGCCATAATCAGTTTCATCACTGGACATCATGGCCAGTTCCCGGGCATGCTTGTCTATTTCTTCTGCCATGCGTTCAACAATCTCATCCAGTTTTTTCTGCGGGAAAGTAGCTAGCTTTTTTTGTGCTTCACGAGCATTTTCCGCAAGAATACGAGCTTCTTGGATGGAGAGCAAATCATTATCGATAATATTCATTACTGACTCTCTCCTTTTTATTTCACCTGCACATTAAGCAAGTAATTTATCAAGGGAATAACGTGCAATTATTTTTTCCAAATCGGCATGGGGTCTTGCTATAACAACTGAACTATAAACTTCTGCGCCCATATCTTCTACAGCTTTTACACCGGTGCTTACAGCTGTATCACATGCTTCCACATCTCCACACACCAACACAGAAATGTATCCGGAAGCTACATTCTCAAAACCGATTAATTCAACATCTGCAGCCTTGCACATGGCATCTGCAGCTTCTAAAACAAAAACTATACCAAATGTTTCTATTAAGCCTAAGGCTTCGAATTTATTCATATTTAGTTCCGTCCTTTAACTAGATTTATTTATCTACATCATATATAGAAACTATGTCACCGACACTTCTAATGGGACGCGGCATAACATTATGTGCTGTTAATTTACCTATGGCAGCAGCAGCTGCTGCTCCCGCTTTAACAGATGCTCTCACAGCGGCAACATCGCCCTTTATCATGATTGTAACCAGAGTAGATCCGATGTTTTCGTATGATATCAACTCAACATCAGCAGCCTTTAGCATTTTATCTGCTGCCTGAATAGCCGGGACCATGCCCACGGTCTCGATAAGCCCCAGTGCTTCTTCTCCGTAATACCTCATCATATTTCCCCTTTCAAAGCCTTAATGTTCAATAATATTTTCAAACATTATTGCTCGAAAATTAACATTTAGTATGGGATTGTTATTTGAATTAATTATCAGTCTTTAATATATTTGTTAATTGTATCTGCACCTTCTTTATGGGCACGATAATAAATTTTTAAGGTGCCTGCTTCATCCATGCCAAATCTGGTTTCTTCCAATAAACCGTTAGCTTCAGCTGTCATTAAAGCCGCTAATACATCCTTTCTATTAAGGGCTTTGAAATTGCCGTATTTACCTTTTAAGGCCTCTATAACGTCTTCTGTACTAGCTTCTTTAACTTTGGTAAAATGTTTTAAAATAGCATAATTAAGTGGTTTCATAGAGTTTATCCTCCCTTTTTCTGAATAAGTCCAGGGGATTCATCGCGATTACTAAAATACCCAATGCCATCAATACCGCAGCAAACCAAACAATGGGAGGTAAGGACCAACCATCAATACCGCAGATTACTCCCAAGATGATAAAACAGAAGAATGGTCCCCAGAAGGAGAAAGCTCCATTACAAGCCATACCAAGAGCAGCTCCGCACATACTGTTACCTTTATACCAGAGGCTATAAGCATAGAGGGCAAAGAATCCACTTATCACAAAGAAAATCATCGCCGGACCACTTGTAAAGGCTTGAACAATCAAGTCCTGTGAAAGGCCAACACCACCACCAGATATAATTCCGAATATAGGTACTAAAATAATTAAGTTGGAAAGCCCCGATATTGTTTGACGAATAGTAATACCAATTTCATAGTCAATCATTGATGTACCATAACCGGCTACACAACCTTCAAAGCCCCAACCAAGAGCAGCGATGAAAGCAATACAAATACCCAAAAACATCCCTTCTTTTGCTTCTCCGCCCACGCTTGTACTTCCAATCATAAAACTGGCAATAACACAAATTGCAATCCCCAATATCATCCGTTTATTTAATTCTTGTTTAAATAAAACTCTACCTAAAATTGCACCAATTGCCGGACAGAGTGCCGAGATAGGAATAACGATGGAACCGGCCATTTGTAGACCTACAACATAAGCAGTACTGGAAATAGGGCCTCCTATGAGAGCGGCCAGAATCATCACACGCCCCGGGGTAGTATTAATAGTTCTGAAAAAATCTCCTAATTTACCCTTAACACTTACATTTAATAAGGCCCAACCTGCGCTACAAGTGTCATTTACCGCACTGCCAAGGGCACCTAGTAAATATGTGATGACAAAAACAGATAACGCAGCTGTGTTAACACCATACCAATCTGCCCAAACTCCTTTTGTCATACCTAAAGTAAGGAAGGCTGAATATAATCCATAACATATGCCTGAGAGTATTGCGACAAAGACACCTTTTTTGAAAAAGCTAGCTGATAACTTCTTCTTGGCAGCAATTGCGGAGGCATTAACTACCTCTCCCCCTTCGTTCATCAATAAAACTCCCTTCTTCTTTTTTATATTATTTTTTATAATGAATACTCATAAAACTTGATATAATCTGGTTTTCCTAACTTAGTCTTTTCTTGGCAAAGTACATTCCTTATAATTCTTAATTTTTTAGTTTATTCAATCCATTTCGATTATAACTTAAGGGAGTATTCTGTTATTGCATAAAGTCGAGCTCTTCACTGTATAATATCTGTCACTTTTTTGCTGTTATTGTAGTTTTGTTACATTCTTGCACTAATAGTGTATTTTATTGCTCCTCCACATAAAGATTTGCAAAAAAAAAACGCTTTGAATCTTCAAAGCGTCTCAACAATACAATTGTTCTATTCTTATGTATCTTAAAATTTCACCATCTCGGCAAAAGGATAATCCTTAGAAACAGTAATTTCCTTGATGTTCTTACGAAAGCGTTCATACCTCAAGTTACAGTAATCGAGAAAATCATCGCCATTATAGTGTCTAATTAAAGCCCATACCGTCCAAAGCAAATCCTGGGCTAACATATAGCTTTTTATCTTTAATATTTCTGCCGGCTCGGGTATTTGACCATAAAAATCTAAAATAAGATAGCGGATGGCTTC
>JAHDSB010000004.1 GCA_018433015.1 Clostridia bacterium
ACTAGATGTTTATTAAGGTCGCCCTTGTCTATACAAATTTATGCATATTTAGGTTATATATCCATGTAGCTAATTTTGGGCAATGTGAAAATCTAAGATAAATGAAGCAATAAAGAGAAAGTGTTACTTTAAAGAGGGAGGGTTTGAGAGTGAAATATACTAGTACGTTAATTGCAGTAAAAAATATGGAGAGAGCAAAACAATTTTATCACGATGTTTTAGGGTTAGAGGTTGTTGCTGATTTTGGTGCAAATGTTACTTTGACAGGTGGTATCGCACTGCAGACTCTTGATACATGGAAAGAGTTTATTCATAAGCAGGAGGAAGAAATTATTTTTGGAAACAATTCAGGTGAGTTATATTTTGAAGAAGATGATATAGAAAGCTTTGCCGCAAAATTACAAAATATAAAAGATATTAAATATGTTCATTCATTATTTGAACATCCGTGGGGACAGCGGGTTGTTAGGTTCTATGATTTGGATAAGCATATAATTGAGGTTGGCGAAAATATAGCTATGGTCGTTAAAAGATTTATAGATAGCGGACTTTCCATTGAAGAAACTGCAAAACGTATGGATGTACCTGTTGACTATGTAAAATTGTGTTTAGTGTAGAAGGAGAGAATATTTCCTGCCAATAGTTACTGTATACCCAATTCTTCTGCAATTTCTTTCAGATAGAAAGTTTCTGTTTTATCCTTAAAATGTAATATAACGCAATCATTATTTGCAAATTCTCTTATATTGCCGTTGTTATCGGTACAGTGTATGCCATAAGTAAATTGATTTGGATGCTTACCTCTGTCATCTAAGCTGCTACTAAAACACTCTGTAAACTTGATGATTCTATTAGATTTGTCCACATTACTCCAAGAATTAAGAACTCTACCGTTAGTCAGTTCAAATTCAAATAATATTTTCCCGTTTTTATAGGTATATCCAATATTCATATCAGCGGAGTTAACTTTCCATCCGAGACCAAACAAATAAACATAAGATCCCACTACCATTGCACACCCAATTAATGTAATAATTACTGCTTGAAAAATTCTTCTGTTCAGTTTTTTGAAGGGCTTAATTTTTTCTTTGTTATATAAGGTATTTTCTACCTTGATCTCTGTTTGCATTTGCTCAAAAATCTCCCGGCACTGATGACAATTTTTAAGATGTTCTTCAATTTCAAGATTGCTTTCGGAGCTGGTCAAACCATCAATGTAACTTGGTAACAGGTCTTTTATAATTTCACATTTCATTACAATCTTCCTTTCATAATTTTTTGTTTTGCACGGTAAAAAGTTACTCTTGCCCAGTTTTCATTTTTGTTGAAAACTTCTCCAATCTCTTTAAAAGAAAATGCACCTGTGATGCGTAAGAGGACTACCTCCTTTGCAGTTTCATCAAGAATATGTACTGCTTTGATAAGTTGCATTTTTCCTTCTATCAAACATAATGTTTCCTCCGGGTTTAATTTGTCGGAAACAATATTGTCATTAAGCATAGATATTTTCTGGCGTTTTCTTTTATCAATTTCTTGATACCATAGGTGTTTTGCAATTTGACAAAGCCATGTGGAAACTTTACATGTACCATCATAGCGATTAGCTGATTTAACTGCACGGTAAAAAGTCTCCTGTGTAAGTTCTTCTGCAGTATTCTCATCATTACAAAAACTCATCAAAAATTTAAAAACCATTTCTGCATATTTATTATAAATGTCATCTATGTCAAGCATGCAATATTACCTCCTTCACAACATATATCCGATAAATCAGTGTTTCGTTACAAAATAATTTAAATTTATTTAAAAAAGCTGTTTGATTACGCAAACAGCTCAATAATTTTGCATTATATCTTCTATAATAATGCAAATTTAATGATATTTATCTAAAAATCCTACCCAGGTCTCAAAGTAAAACCTATTATAGATATTATGCCGATAGTTAGGGATATTAAATTAATTAATAATTATAACACTAAAATGATCAAGTTAGGATATAAACCTATGGGGGAGTTTGGTGGCATTTCGAGACTATCTTCGTCAAGATTCAAAGGTTGCAAAAAGTTATGCTGAATTAAAGGAGGAACTTGCAGAAGTTTTCCAAGTGATAGTGAGGCTTATAGCGATGGGAAAATGATTTCGTAAAGGAAATTGGAAAAAAAGCGATAAAATGGTACAGAGCAGAGAATAACAACTGAAAACCAACCTATCTTACTGGATATTACCTTTGATATAACAAGTAGGAGGATAATAAAATGAAAAAGGGATTATTGTTGTTTGTATTAATGACGATATTATTAACAGCTTGTGCAAAAACAGAAGAAAGTTTGCCTTATAACCAGTTGCCCGATGATTACAGCTTAGAAGATGCAAAATCCGATGACTGCGTAGTATTTGAAAATTTGGACATTACAGCAGGACAATCTGTCTGGGAGAAATTTATAACTTCAACCACTAACGGAAAGCCGAGTACAGTTAGATTAGCTTTTTACTATACTCTTAATAATCCATCCCATTATTCTGCAGAATATTATGAAGAAATCAAGGATGATTATCCTGCCCTTTACATTATGGATTTGAGCTATGACAGCAACAAATATATGTTGTACTATAAAGCGGATGAACAAGAATACACCAAGGAGTTCAGTTACCTTGTGAAGTATACAGGCAAGCCCCGAAGTAGCTCGGCTGTCTTTTCTGAGTATGTCTATTATGTGCTGGTAAATGACAATTCTGTTACATGGGAAGATATTGAAGACGGTATGTTCAGTTCACAATCAGATGCGTGGATAGATCATTACAAAGTTTATTCAGACTTAATTTTTGATTAAATAACTGTACAAAATGAGAATTATCTTTAGAGAAAAATTTAAAAAGAGGGATAGCACCTATGAAAGATACGAAAAAAAAGATAAAAGTTTTAAGACCTAAACTTGATTACGATCTAGATACTATAGAGTTATCTGAAGAAAATATAATGGATGAAAATATATTTTCTTTTGGAACAATTTCTGAATGCTCTTTAGAGCATCATGAAGCAGAGAGTATGACTTTTCAGCATGTAATATTTAATAGAGTCATTTTTAATAAAATAGCTTTTAAACGTATAGAATTGACGGATGTGAGCTTTCAAAACTGTGATCTATCAAATGTGGATTTTAGTGAAGCTTTATTACATAGAGTGGAATTTATAAATTGTAAAATAACAGGTATTAATTTGAGTGAAGCTACTTTGAGAAATGTAACTTTTAAAGATTGCAATGGTCAATATGCCTTTTTTAGCTATTCTAATTGTAAGCAAGTTGCATTTCTTCAATGTCAATTAACTTCCTCAGATTTTAAAAATTCATCATTTATAAAAGTGAAATTTGAAGATTCTAACCTTCTTCAGGCGCAAATGAACTTTACAAATCTTGAAGGTATAGATTTCACTAGTTGTGATATTGAAGGAATAGGAGTAAATATCACTGATATTAATGGTGCAATAGTTAATCCTATGCAAGCCGTTGCTCTTTCTACTTTATTAGGTCTAGTTATAAAATGAAAAGCAAATTGCAATCAAAACTGTAATTGATAAAACCTGGCCCTTTTTGGTTCGGTAATAAAAATGAAAGGAAGAAAACATGGAGCAAATTTTAAATCAGTCTGTAAAACAAATAGCAAAAGCAATTTTAAATAAGGAAGTATCTTCATCGGAAGTAGTTGAAGCATATCTAAGGCGTATAAAAAAAATCAATCCTAAACTAAATGCAATTGTACAACTATGTGAAGATACAGCAAGATCTGAAGCACTGAAGGCAGATCAATTATTGTCACATGGAAATATCATTGGTCCTCTCCATGGGGTGCCTATGACATTAAAAGATTCTTTTGATTCAGCAGGAATAATTTCTGCTGGCGGTACTCTCGGTCGAAAAGATTTCATTCCTACCCAAGATGCAACAATACTATCACGCCTACGAAGAAATGGAGCAATACTTATTGGGAAAACCAATACACCTGAATTTACCCTTATGTATGAGACCAATAATCTTGTTTATGGCCAGACAAATAATCCATATGATCTTTCACGTTCGCCGGGAGGAAGCAGCGGCGGGGCTGCTGCAATTATAGCTGCCAAAGGTTCCCCCTTTGACATTGGAAGTGATTATGGGGGAAGTTTACGATATCCGTCTCATTGTTGTGGAATTACCTCAATTAAGCCTACATCCGGACGAGTGCCAAGAACTGGCCACATTCTGCCCTTTGGTGGAGTTTTAGATTCTTTTCAACAAATTGGTCCAATGGCTAGATATGTTGAGGATTTGGAGTTTATTTTGCCACTCATATCAGGTCCTGATTGGATAGATCCCTCGATAATTCCCATGCCATTAGAAAACTCTAAAAAAATAAATGTTAATAAACTAAGAATTGCATTTCATACAGACAATGGTGTAATTCCTGCGTCACCAGAAATATCACAAATGATACGAAAAATAGCATTAAAACTTAGTGACAATGGTATTTTGGTAGAAGAGGATCTACCAAATGGTATAGAACAATCGTATGAAATTATGATGAATTTGTTATCTGCTGATGGAGGAGCATCAATAAAAAGACTTTTGCATGAATCAAATACAACGGAACATTCAATTCCCTGGCTTGGTCTTGCAAAGCCACTTGATGCTACTGCATTTGATGCGTTGATCATGAAATGGTTTCGGTTTAAAAGTATGATGACCTCCTTTTTCAAAAATTATGACGTGATTTTATCTCCTGTAAATGCTTGTCCAGCGTTACCCCATGGCTCAATACGTGATGATCTGCAAGCATTTAGTTACACCATGACTTATAATCTAACGGGATGGCCTGTAACTGTAATACGAGGAGGAACATCTTCCGAAGGGTTACCAATAGGTTTACAAGTCATCACCCAACCTTGGAGAGAAGATATTGCTCTTGCCTTAGCAAAATATATAGAGAAAGAACTGGGAGAGTTTCAAGGTCCAGTGATGGATTAATTATTGCCCTTTTTTCATTTAAACCATTTAAACTTATTTTAAAAATAATTAAGAGTATAAGTTTGTATGTTGAGAATGACCTTTTGGGAGATAAAGAGGAAATATATTAAGTCTACACCACATCCTCAAATCTAAGATAGGAAGGCTGAAAGTTTGAGGATGTCGGGAATGCATGGAACGTTAGCGAGTATTAGATGGACATGTCCCCCTTCATGGGCGCAATGGTTTTAAGTTGGTTCAAGGGGGACTTTATTTTTAACGAGGTAGCGATAAATGAAAAAAATTATATTATTGATGTTGGCAACTTTATTATTTTTGACTTCGTGTTTATCTGATAAAAAATCAATGGAAAGTAAGATAGAAGTTTTATCCCCTATTACTGTGTCAAGAAACAGTATAGAGGATAGAGTTATAAAAATTAGGATGATTGAAGGTAAGTACTACGAGGATTGGAATCCAGGAGCAATTATGGGTGGTATCTGGGAAGGTGAATTTATTTTTGAAGTATCAGATATGGATGGAAAAGTGATAAATAAAATAGATATTATGAAAATTCATGAGGGAGAGAGTAATAAATTTACTGCCCCATTCGATATCATGTTTGATGATTATAATAATGATGGTGATATAGATTTTACTATTGGGCAATATGCAAGTAGTAACGGAAACAATTACAAGATATATACCCTTAGAGATGATGGGAAAATTGAGGAGCTGAAAGTCAAAGATAAACAATGGGTATTTATTAGTAAGGTAACCGGATTTTATTCAACTAAGCTAAGTAAAGAAGAAAATGATGGTTTTAGTAAAATACATTATGATAATACAAAAGGCCAATACATTGAAGAGGCATATAAATGGAATGGCAAACAGTTTATTCTTACTAAAGCAAATGAAGTAAAATTATGATCTTAGAAAGCAATGTAAGGGACATCCTTCCAGGGATGTTTCTGAGGAGTGGGTCAAGGATGATTATATTTAAGCGCTTTTTTGTAGTTCTTATTTTTTTAATACTTTTACTGGCTGGTTGTGCTCAATCAAGTAATGGTGACGTCGAACAACCACCCCCAGATATTACTATTGATTGGGTGGATTTTGTAAAATTAGGTGGGATTCAGTATATGCGTACCGACTATTCGATAGATGCTGATAAATTAGGGCCTCAAATTAGTGAGGTGAAATTTAAAATATCGGATAATGTTAATAATCCAGATTATATAGTTAAAGATGGTGATGCTGCTTACTTAGAGAAGGGGACTCCGATTTATAATATTAACAACTATAAGAGCAGTTTTCGTATAGCAATTAAAGCCACGAATGAAATAATTGTGTATCAGGTGTTTGATAACCCCAGTGCCAAGAAAGGATCAGATATAGCAGATATTTCTAATAAGGTAGATTATATAGAAATTAATAGTAAGAGTAATGAGGAAGAGATAGTTACAATTACAGATGTCGATAAAATAAATGAAATGGTTGATATGGTCTTAAAGGCTCCAGTGGATTTATCAACCAGTAAGCAAATGGGAGAACGGTATTTAATTTCTTTTCACCTTAAGGATGGATCGGAGTTCAAGGGAGCATATTGGTTAGAGTCAGGCCAATTATCACACGTATCTATTAGATTTCTATTACCTGTTGAATTTAAAATAGCAGTTAAAGAGGTATTAAATAATAAAAGCGATGATAACTCATGATCAAAGTTATATATAATTATTAAGGTGTAAAGTAAAGAATATTTATATTCTTCATAGAGGAGAGCGAAAAATGGAGAAAAAACATTTTTATATATCAAATGATATGATTCTTATTCCTGCTATCTTGTGGGGAAAGCCGAGTACAAAACTTCTGCTTGAAGTCCACGGTAACCTTTCTAACAAAGAGGACACTGTGATTTCTATGCTTGCACAAAAAGCAGTTAAAAAAGGATACCAAGTATTAAGTTTTGATTTACCCAAGCACGGTAAGCGTGCAGATGAGGATTATGCGTGTATTCCCCCCAATTGTGTAAGTGATCTGATTACGGTTTATGAATACGCCAAGTTACTTGCATCTGATATTAGTTTGTTTGCGTGTAGTATGGGTGCCTATTTCAGTTTGCTTGCTTATCATGATTTTGATATAAAGCAAAGTTTATTCCTCTCCCCGGTAGTCAACATGGAACGCATTATAGGAAATATGATGGAGGGCTTTCAGGTAAGCGAAAAGAGACTGAAAACAGAGAAGCAGATCAAATTGCCTATTGGAGAAACCCTTGACTGGGACTATTACTGTTATGTGCGGAAAAATCCTATTTGCTTTAACTGGAAAATACCAACTGCTATTTTGTATGGTTCAGATGATAATCTATGTGAATGGCAAGAGATTTCAGCATTTGCAGAGAGATATCAAGCAACAGTTAAAGTACTAAATAACGGTGAGCATTATTTCCATACAGAGGAACAATTACGAGTGTTTGACGCATGGGCAGAAGAAAATCTGTTGTAAAGCAAACTCGGGAAATGAATAAGAAAATTAAAGTTATTCATATACAATTACAGAAAGATTTGAAGAAGCGATCAGCAATACAAAAGTAGAAATATTCAAATCAATCAAGAAATCAGTATATTCAATACATAGAGGTGGAGTCCCACTTTCGTTTACTTGATACAAACCAAACTTATACACTTCTACAATGAATGGTATCTCTATGATATAATTGCCTGGAAAAGAGGGACATAAATGAAGAGCAAGTATATGCACTCTATAAATAGTTTATATATATGGATAGTATGCTTAATATCATTAGTATTACTGAGTGTAACTAACATTTATTATTTTCAAAATTTTAATCAGGAAAAGAAACAAAAAATAAGCGAATTCAAACAACAACTTCATGCTCAAAAAGATATGCTGGAAAAAGGCATGACCTTGATGTTTAATAATGTCTATATACAAAGAAACTGGATTGAAGATATTTTAAATAACTCTAATTCAGATAATGGTTCAGGCTTAAATCAGGATAAAATCAAATATAACAGTAATCTGAATATTTCTTCTTTGGATTTAAAACCGGATAATTTATGTGAAAAATATGGGAATATTTTTGTGGATGGCGATGTCAATAACAGAGATGAGTATTTTCTGGGTGAACTCGAGAAGATTAACAACATTTTTGAAGTTCAGCATTATCTAAATGAAAACAGCATTTTTGAATCATGGAGTACTTACTATTCAGGGGAGGGTTATATTACTATATATCCTTTTGAATATGCCGATGATATTATTTCTGATAGAAATGAATTGTTTAAAACAGTACAGGAATCAATCCGGCAATTAAATGATGCGGCCGACCCGGCTCTATATAAAAAAGGCTGGGAAACAGATATTTTTTTAGACAACAAGAAGGAAGTTATAATGTTTTCCAAGTATTTACCCGTACATAAACACGATGAAGTAACCGGAATTGTTTCAAACAACATTTCGATTGATGAGCTTTCTTTGTATGTAAATCAGTATGACCCTGATGCCAAGATGTATCTTGTTGATTCCAGTCGGAATATTGTGTATAAAAATGGAAAACCCATTGATGGTATCGAATTGTTTTCAACGTATATAGAAAAGCAATATGATATAGACAGTTCCTATAATGTGTTTGAAGACCAAACTCCCCGTTGCATAAATGGCTACTATTTTTTTATATCACCTCTGGATAATGTTAACTGGCAACTTATTTCTGTAGTTGATGCAAGCAGGATAGAAAATTGGGGAGTATCTAGGGTAAGTGTAATAATAACTACAAATTTAATGATAATTACTACAGTGTTGATCTTAATAATTATTTTTAAAAGGAAAATAAACGAACTAAACAAAATTGAGAATTTGAAAGCTGAATTTTTAATGACTGTCTCTCATGACTTAAAGGCACCGCTATCATCTATAATTGGATTTACTGAAATGATACACAATAAATTTGACAAGGAGATATTACCACAAATAACCTATACCGAAACTTCTGCTGTGCAAAAAACGGTAAACCGGATACATAGAAATTTCTCAATAATATTAGAAGAAGGAGCACGGCTAACGCATATGATAAACAATTTATTGGATTTATCAATGCTGGAAAGTGGAGAAGTTTGTTTAGAAAAAGATAGTATTATCCCGGTTAGTCTAGCCCAGGAGGCCTTTGAAAAGATGAATCCTCTGTTGAATACAAAAGGTTTAAATTATAAGCTTACTTCCCCTGCCAATCTGCCTGATTTTATCGGAGATAGAAAAAAGCTGTTGCAGGTATTAATAAATATAATTTCTAATGCAGTTAAGTTTACTGAACAAGGGGATATTTGCTGTGATATAAGGTTTAATAATGAAATGATAGTATTTGCCATAAAAGATACAGGGGTAGGGATACCGAATAGCAGTCGGCAGCAAATTTTTGATAAATTTTATCGCTGCAATTATAAAGATGCACAGCAAAAAAAAGGAAGCGGTTTAGGGCTGGCAATATGCAAAAATATAGTGGAGCTGCATAGAGGAACAATCTGGGTAGAAAGTGAAGACGGAAAAGGAAGTACTTTCTTTGTTTCTTTACCTGTATAAGGAATAGGAGATGAAATAATGTTGCGTGTTATCTTAGTAGATGATGAAAAATTATCTTTGGAACAATTAGAGTACATTTTACACAAAGATAGCCAGATAGAGATTATTGGTTCGTATACTTGTTCCTTAGAAGCCTTAAAACAAATTCAAGCAAATGAACCTGACATTGTGATGTTGGATATTGAAATGCCGCAAAAAAGTGGCATTGAAGTGGCGAGAAAAATACTGGATATGCAAAAAGATATTTTTATAGTTTTTATTACTGCATATGATGAATATGCCATAGAGGCTTTCGAACTGGAGGCTGTAGATTATATTGTTAAGCCATTTTCGGAGAAAAGAGTGAATAAAACGATAAATCTTATACAAAAAAGAATGAATGATATACATACTTTTAAACAGCAAAAGAAGTTTTTTGAGCATAATAAAATTCCGGTATGGAAAAACAATACTATAAGATTACTAGATTTAAATCAAATCTACTATTTTACCGTCGATGGTAAAAAAGCTATGGCGTGTACAAAAAATGAGAGTTATTTAATAAATGAGACCTTAGGACAATTAGAAGAATGTTTGAAAAAAGAGGTATTTTTGCGTTGTTATAAAAGTTTTATTGTTAATATAGAACACATAGATAAGATTATCCCCATGTTTAATCAGACTTATATTATCAAATTGCAAGACCTAGCTATTGAAATCCCTGTAAGCCGCCACTATTCAAAACAATTAAAAGAGCTACTAAACTTTTAACGCCTTATCATCGATAAATGATGTAAAAATGCCAGATATACGCGGGTTAGACAAATAATGTTGCCAAAGAGTGCAGTGTATAGTTAAATAAGATAGGTGATGTGTGTGAAAAAGATTCTAATTATTGATGATGAATATAATAACCGCTTACTGCTAGAAGAAATATTAGAAGATTCTGAAGAAGATTTTCAAATTATATCTGTAGAGAGTGGGGAAATAGGGTTAGATAAGCTCCAACAGGAAAGATTTGATGCTGTATTTCTTGATATGCAACTTCCTATTGTTGATGGAATTCAGATTATCGATATTGTAAAACGTCAATGGAAACTAGAAGCTTTGAAGATTATCATTATTACTGCAAATAGTAATCAGCTTAATAGTCAGGCTTGGTATAATGATTATGTAGATGCGTATATTACTAAACCTTATCGCTATATTACAATTCTGGACACAATAAAAAAACTACTAAAAACAGGAAACTAGAAAGCGAGCTAAGAAAATGGGAGACTTTTTTAAAACATATCTTAAACAACATTTTATTTATAATGCCTTAAACTGTGCCATCTCTTTGTGCAGAAAGAATCCTGAAGAAGCCTCAGAGCTTCTTATATGTCTTTCGGAATGTTTGCATTACACCTCTTTTCCTAACAAGGATTTTGTTTTGCTCAGAGAAGAAATAGAATTTATTAACTCGTATTTGTATGTTCAATCGGTGCGTTTCAGCCCCCGCATAGAGCTAATATGTGATATCGACAAGGAAATTAACTGCAATATTATAAGGTTTTCCATGCATAAATATATTGATGACATACTCGAAAATATATTAAAAAACACGAATGATAACATTATATTTAAGATTAATACAGACCATAAACAGCAAAAAGCTGTGGTGGAAACACTTATAAATGGTGAATGTAAGTATGTTAAAGAGTTTCCTTAATCTAAATTCAGTTAAGTTCAATATATTATACTTTATCGTGCTGTGGCTCCTATTTCGGGAGTCATTTTTCATTTTGTTTGCTACTTGATGTAACATAAGACAAAATTCGACCTGTTGTTTTAATTATATGTCCTGATGTTCCCCAAATTATGACTGTATTTAATATAGATGTTATATTTTATTATGAAATAATATAAATTGTTATAATACAGAGGTATTTGGGGAGGGAAGGAATATGTCAAAAAAATGCTTTAAAAAATTTGTTTGTATTTGTTTAATCATGGTTTTTATTCTATCAAATTTTCCAAATAACATATTTAAAGGGTCAGAATCGGCTCTGGTCTTTGCAGAGGCTGAAATACCTCTGGCTATAAAGTATGAGAATTTTGCAAAAACAGATCTTATTCAGCTAAATGGAAATTCATTAATAGGTGAGTATAATGGAAATCAGGTGCTGAGATTAAATGAAGCTAAGGTTAATCAAAAAAGCAGCGTGTTTACAAAAAATAGAATCTATCTGAAAAACAATAATTCTTTTAGTACATATTTCGTGTTCAGAAGCTCCAGTCCCTACAATCCATGGTTAAGTGGTGTGCATGGAGGGGATGGTTTTACTTTTACAATTCAGGAAGTGGGCTGCTCTGCAATTGGTACAAATAGTTTTAGGTTTATGGCTGACGGTATGGATCCTAGTGTAAGTATTGAATTTGACACATATAAAAATGATAGAGCTGGTTCAAATGATACAAATGATAATCATGTAGGAATAGATTTAGACGGTTCGGCTGAGTCGATAGCCCAGACCGCATTTCCTGATACTATCGTTAACGGAAGTGAATACCATGTATGGGTGGATTATGATGGTACGGCACAGACCATGGAGATAAGGGTAAGTCAAGATTCAGATACCCGTCCTGCAAGTGCCACTTTGAGTAAAACTAATCTGGACTTAGCAACACATTTTAATAGTAATGTAGTATATGCAGGATTTACAGCGGCTACTGGAGAGCCGTATCAGCAGAATGATATTTTAAAATGGTATTTTAATAATGAGTATCAGCCTATAGATGTAAATAACAATATCTATATGGAGGCTTCTTTACTTTCCGTTACGGCAGATCCGGTGAGTAATGCTTCGACCAGTACTATTACGGCAACTGTAACGGATGCTGTGTATTCCTCTGTCGCATCTGTTCCTGTTGAATTTATTACTGACTTTGGTACGTTAAGCGAAGCGGTGGTAACAACAGATGATAACGGAGAAGCGGCAACCACAATAAGCGCTACAATGAATGGTGATGCAAATATAAAGGCTGTAGCGGACGGAGGAGCATATCAGGAAGTTACAGTAGGCTTGCAGGCGATGAATGATGCGGATATAGTGGCAGCAGATGAGGCGGCTTTGACATTTGAGGTAATACGGGGCGGAAACAGTGGAGCAGATAATATAAATGAGAATTTGAATTTGCCGATAACAGGAGCAAATGGCAGTGGTATAGCTTGGAGCTCAAATAATGAAAGCGTAATAGCAAAAGACGGAACAGTAACGAGAACGCCCAATGTCCAGGGGGATGCTGAGGTAACCCTGACAGCAACCCTAACCAGTGGAGACATCACAGCTACGAAGGAATTTGTATTAACAGTAAAGTGTTTAGCCCAAGATGATGCAGCGATAGTGGCAGCAGATGAGGCGGCCTTGACATTTGAGGTAATACAGAACGGAAACAGCGGAGCAGATAATATAATTGAGAATTTGAATTTGCCGGTAACTGGAGCAAATGGTAGTAGTATAGCTTGGAGCTCAAATACTGAAAGCGTAATAGCAAAGGACGGGACAGTAATGAGACCGCCCAATGCCGAGGGAGATAGTGAGGTAACTCTGACAGCAACCCTAACCAGTGGAGACATCACAGCTACCAAGGAATTTGTACTAACAGTAAAGTGCCGAGCCCAAGATGATACTACGATAGAAGATGATGCGAAGGCAGTAGCAGCAGATAAGGCGGCCTTAGTTGATATGGTAATTTTAGGAGAAAATAGTGACATAGACCATATAACAAAGAATTTAACATTGCCTGTTAACGGTTCTAACGGCAGTACAATAAAATGGAGTTCCGCTCAGGAGAGTAGTATTAAAACCTTTGGAGTTGTGACAAGACCCTTGCATGATGAGGGCGACGCAGTTGTAACGCTGACTGCAGAGATTGCCAAAGGTTCGGACGTTGCTAACAAAACATTTACGCTAACCGTCAAATGTTTGACGGAAGAAGAAACTGTCCAAGCTGATAAAATGTTGCTCACC
>JAHDSB010000080.1 GCA_018433015.1 Clostridia bacterium
ACTATTTCTACAACTCGCTGTCAAGTTGTAAGTTGTCTATTGTTATTTAATGTATAAAAATAGAGAGCCTCTTAGCTCTCTAACATATATAAATCTAGTATTTATCTTTTCACGATTTTTATGCCTCGGTAAAAAATCCTTACCTGAAAATTTTATTTAGATAAAGTTCTAAATTCATTCTGATGGGCATTAAATATACATTTTCTTCATTTTTATCCATGAAATCTAAAACTCTTTTTGCAAAATCTATATTCCATTCTAACGTGGGTTGAAAATCCTGAGGAAAAACAACATTATTCTTTGTTTCCCAATAGTTTAGCGACTTTTCTGAAGTAACGGGAGCAATTCCCCAAAATACTGTGACGTCAGCTAAAATCTCCGCGAAAATTTCCATGAATCTAAGATCGAAAAAAGGCTGAGTGAAAAAGCCATCTGCTCCGGCAGCTATTTTCCTTTTTACCCGTTCACATTCCTGGCGTAAGCTATCTCGATAAGGATCTAGCCCAGCATACACCTTAAGTTTCGGTACTTCTTGTTTAAGTTTTCTGATCATATCTTCACTTGTTGTAGGATATACTTTTCTACCCATATCCTGAGGAGGATCTCCCGCTATAACTAAGATTTCCTGTATATCATACTTTTTAATATCTATTACTAAGGACATTATTTGATCAAGTTTAAAATCTATAGCTCTAATATGAGGAATAGAATGTTTATAATACTGCTTAATATATTCACAACTTTCCCAGCTGCGCATTTCATATTTTAATAAATCCGGTATATTTATACTATTAATCTCTTGATATTTTGTGCTGGCTAGTTGTAGATCTGCTAGAAGTGCCTCTCTATCTCGTGGAACTAACTCTAGTGATATTCTTGCCATAGCGCTTAACCTCCCCATATGTATATATATCTCAACATTATATACGACAAGTAAGCAGTAGCAAAGAATTTTTTTATGCAATTTTTTACCATCATATTGTTCAGCTGTTTATTTGCCAAAAAAACCAGGGGTTTAACCCCTGGTTTTTTAAATCATACTAATTTTGTTTATAGCAAGATAAAAACTCGCCCAGCTTTGTAAGGGCACAGGTTAAATCAGTTTTTGACGGCAAAAATACTAAACGGAAATGATTTGGTTCCGGCCAATTAAAACCAGTTCCTTGAACCAGCAAAACTTTTTGTTCCAAAAGTAAATCTAAGATAAATTTTTCATCATCTGTGATATTGAACTTTTTCATATCAAGTTTGGGGAACACATAAAAAGCTCCTTTTGGCTTGGTGCAACTTACTCCTGGTATTTCATTAAGCAATGTATAACAGCAATCCCTTTGTTCCTTGAGACGACCACCAGGCAAAAGCAACTCATTCAAACTCTGATAACCACCCAATGCTGTCTGAATTGCAAACTGGGCAGGTACGTTACTGCATAACCGCATGGTTGATAGAATATTTAAACCTTCTATATAATCCTGGGCTATATCTTTATTTCCACTTATCACCATCCAACCCGCTCTAAAGCCTGCTATACGATGTGATTTGGATAAACCGTTAAATGTAATAAATGGCACTTGATCAGATAGAGAAGCTATTGAGATATGCCCATTTCCATCATATAGAATCTTATCGTATATTTCGTCAGAAAAGACAACTAGTTCATGTTGACAAGCTATTTCAACTATTTGTTCCAGAATTTCTGGAGGATACAATGCTCCTGTAGGGTTATTAGGATTAATAATTACGATACCCTTAGTACGGGAATTTATTTTCCCTTTAATATCTTGTAAATCAGGATACCAGTCGGCCTCTTCGTCACATATATAATGAACAGCTGTCCCACCGGCAAGATTTACTGCTGCAGTCCAAAGAGGATAGTCAGGGGCTGGAATCAAAATTTCATCACCTTCATTTAATAACCCCTGCATGGCTAGAACAATCAACTCACTTGCCCCGTTTCCCGTATAGATATCATCCATTTGTACATTGGGAATACCCTTTTGCTGACAATACTGCATAATAGCTTTACGTGCAGCAAATAATCCCCTAGAATCGGAATAACCTTGGGAATTTCTTAAGTTCAGCATAACATCCCTTATTATTTCATCAGGGGCATCCAACCCAAAGGGGGCAGGATTGCCAATATTAAGTTTGATAATTTTATGTCCTTCTTCTTCTAAACGTTTAGCATGATCTAGTACAGGGCCCCGTATATCATAACAAACATGATCCAATTTATGAGATTTTTTTAATGTTACCATATAAACCCCTCTATCACCCCAAAATTATTTCTGCTATTATATCATATTTATTAAAGATACATGCATGATAAATTTGTTCTAAATTTTACCATATTAGCTGCAAAGTATATCTTCAATTTCATCAATATTATCCACTAAATAGGTAGGCTTCGCTTCTTTTAATTCCTCATCGGACCCATAACCGTAGGAAACAGCTATGGAAGCAATATTGTTTTGTTCGGCACCTTTAATATCATGGATACGATCACCTATCATTACAACAGAACACTTTTTAATTGTGGGCAATTTCCCCAGAACAGTTTCAATTATTTCAGATTTTGCTACTCTTGTTCCATCTAAATTGCTACCAATTACAAAGGAGAAATATTTTTTTAAGTTAAAATGTTCTAAAATTCTTTCTGCAAAAATTGTGGGCTTAGAGGTAGCAACTATGAGTCTTTTCTCATACTGACACAGTTTTTTCAAGAGCTCAGGGATACCTGGATATACTATATTTTCAAATATTCCTTTATCAGTAAAATATTCTCTATAATAAGCAACCGCCTGTTTTGCTTGTCGTTCCTCAAAATTATAGTATTCTTTAAAGGAATCGGCGAGAGGAGGTCCTATAAACTTCTCTAATCTATCTAAATCATCTTCAATAATATTATATTTTTTTAGTGCATACTGTACTGACTTAGTTATCCCTATTTTAGAATCCGTTAAAGTCCCATCAAGATCAAACAAGACAATATCATAACCCTGCATTTATTCTACCTCCATAAAATTTGATTTCACCAAAATATATTATATTATACAATTTAGTTTAATAACATCATGTCTACAAACATGAAAAAACTCCCGATTTTACTTTGCCATCGAGAGTTTTTCCATACCAATCTATATATTATGAGGGGAGGTAAAACATTCTATATTTTACAATCCTTCAATTGCTGTACGGGCTGCATAGAAATTAATTGCAGGTGTACTAAGTTCTGCCACACAACCCGGTGTAATCATTAAGCCATTGCGACCTGCTGCCAAAACACCTTCTTTTATATGATCGCGTATCTCTTCCGGTTTAGCTTGGGACAACCATTTCTCATTTATGCCACCCAAGAAACATTTATCGGAAATTTTCCTGGCCTCAGCCATATTGGGGAGTGCCCATCTGTCATGCCAGTTGATGCAATTGACAGGATAATCTGCCACCTTCTTGAACATGGTATTATCACCATGGATATGTGCGATATTGAAATATGTTATATCTTTAAAGGCATTAATAACTTTGAGGTCATATGCTGCTCCAAATTCATCATATTCAGCCTCAGTAACGAAATCAGTAGTTGCGCACTGGGTTGCAAAGAAGAAACCAGCCACACCTGCTTCGATATTTAATTTAACAAAGTTTATTGTTGTTTCAGTAATAGCAGCTAGTGCTTGATGGAGATATTCGGGATGGGATCTCATATCTTCAAAAACACGAGGACCTGCTAATTTTTTGGCCGTAGTTAAAGGACTGAAAATAGTTTGTACGAAAGGGATTTCTTCTCCCTTGAGCTGTTTTTTTATTTGTTGTGCAAGTTGTACTTGCTTACCATGAGAACCAAAGCAGCCAGGCAGTGGCTCAAGTTCTGTCCACTCTTTTACATCTTCAATAGCAAATTTTCTTTCGAAAGCGGGCTGAGTCTCAGTGCAATAAAAAGTTACGCTAAGACCATAGTCATGGGCACTGTAGTTACCATATGGCATTAATTTAATAAAATCTAAATCATAATTATGGGCTTGTTCTATTTGCATTTCTGCCAGCTGTACAGGATCCTGGTCTACATGAGGTAAATGATACCACATACTAAAGGGGATTCTATCTACTTCCTGTTTTTTTATTGCTGCTACAACTCGCTCTTTTTTAGCCATTCTGTTCATTCTTATGCTCCTCCCTTTACTTGGAAACTAATTTTTATATTTAAATATTTAAAATTTTCATATATGAATTGTGGATAATTAATTAACATTCAGCCATTTCTTTATCTTTTTTAAAGAACTTTTTCTTTATATCATCCCAGAACGGCATAATCAGGAATAGCACGTCTACTGCCAATAAACATAAAGCCAAAGGTTGCATCAATTCTGAACCGATATTACCATTTGTGAGGGTTATAGTCCTTCTTAATTGGATTTCAGCATTCTTTCCTAAGATGAAAGCTAACACGAAGGGTGCCATTGGAATGTCTGACTTAACCATGTAGTAACCAAGAATTCCAAATACCAGCACTAGATACATGTCAAAGGCTGTATAGCGGAAGGTGTATGCACCTAAGATACATAAGGTTCCTACGATAGGAATCAAGAGATTATTAGGTACTTTGGTAACCTTGGCATATAGGGGAGCACCATATAATCCAATTAGTAAGATAAAAAACTGAGCAAGAATTAAACCTATAAATAGACCGTAAGCTGTATCGGCGTGTCTAGTAAACAATTGGCTTCCAGGAGCCAAACCGTGGATCAAAAGACCTCCCAGGAGAAGTGCCGAAGTTCCATTACCGGGAATACCTAAAGTTAAAAGGGGTACCAACGAACCTCCAACCACGGCATTATTTGCCGCTGAAACTGTAGCAAGTCCTTGTTCATTACCCTTACCAAAAGTCTCAGGATGGGGATCGGTTTTTTTGGTGATGTTATAACTTATACCTGCAGCTACGGTTGTACCGGCACCAGGAATGATACCTGTAAGGGTACCGATAATCGAAGATCTTATATTATTAATCAACATGGATAAATGATCTTTAAGTGAGATAAAGGCGCTACCTTTCATAGCTGATTTATCTATAGCAATAGTTTCTCTTTTTTCTGCTACTAATACAAAGACCTGAGAAACTGCGAAGAGTCCTAAAACAACGGGAAGCAAAGGTAATTCATCATACAACTGGCCGAAGCCAAAATTGAACCTACTCATACCTGTAATACGGTCTAAACCAATCAGAGCACATAATAAGCCTAAACAAGCACTCATGAGACCTTTTAACATTCCGCCTTTGGAAAGGCCGATAATGATAACAATACCCATCATAGTTGTCAAAAACAATTCCATGGGACCGAATTTAACTGCGATCTGAGCAAGAGGTGGCGCAATAAATAATAAGGCAATGGCACCAATCAATCCTCCGATAAAGGCACTGAATGTGCTTATTCCAATAGCCCTAAGACCTTCACCTCGTACCGTCATGGGATAACCGTCAAAAGTCATAAAAAAGGAATCTGGAGTTCCGGGGGTATTTATTAATATCGCTGTGATATTACCACCGTAGGATGCAGTAACGTATATAGCACCCAGAGTAATAAGTCCAGTAACAGGTTCTAAATTAAAAGTTAAAGGTAGGAATATAGCAATACCTGTATCGGCCGACATTCCAGGTAAAGCACCCAGAATAGCTCCAATAAATGCACCGATAGTCAACCATAAGAGATTATTAAAAGTTAATGCTTGTACAGCATAATGTAGAAAATCCAGCTGTTCCATCTTATTGCCCCCCTTTTTAAAAGAATTGGCGATTTTCGTATATTATCTTATTAAATCTAATACCCAAGGAATCAAAAGGCCCTCTTGAATATTCATACTTAGAAGAAGATCAAAGAATAAATATACTCCTATAGGCATCAGTATAGAAATCATCAACATTACTTTTTTATTTCTCTGCCCCAGGGACCACATGGTTATATACAGATACAATGGTGTGGCCAAGTAGAAACCTATAATTCCGGATGCTACAATGTAGGCCAGCAGTAATATAGCCATTACAATAACGGAGCGAGTACCGGTTAAATCAAAATTTTCTTCCTTCCCCCACTTGAAAAAAGTTTTCAGTAAAAGCAGTGTCGCTAGCACAATTGACAATATACTTACAATATAAGGAAACGTTCTTGACTCAACATTCTTAATAGAGGGAATATAATACAAAAATGCAAAAGCCCAGATATAAACTAAAATTGCAGATGCATAATTTAGGTTATAGTTTTTTTTGGCGGGCTTATTATCCATTTGCGCACCACCTTCCAATTAACTTATTGTTGGTTCAAGGGGCTTTAAAACCCCTTGAACCACATTAATTGATTTGAAATTTACATCCATATAGTTACATAGGTTATATCTTATTGCCAAGGATCTTCTTTCCAGAGTTTCTCTAAGTTTTCAGATATTGCGGAGAATTGTTTTTCCATCTCACCACCTCTTAAGCTATCAAGAGGAATCTTCATATCTTTAATCTGCTCTTTTACTTCTGGATCTTCTGCAGCAGCGATGAAACAGTTTTCAAGATATTGTCTGATAGGTTCAGGCATACCTTCAGGACCGGCAATACCTCTCATATTAACCTGATAAACATCATAGCCGGCTTCCTTATAAGTGGGAACATCAGGCAAGAAGGTAGAACGTTCATTGCCACCGGTTGCTAGGATCTTAATTTTACCATCTTCCAGTAAAGCAGAAGTATCTGTTACATTAAGACAGAAACCATCGATATGTTTACCAACAACAGCAGCTAAAACTTCAGGTTCACCATCGAAAGCTACAACTTTAAATTTAACACCGGCAGCTTTTTCTATAAGCTTCAGAGTTAATCCTTCCTGACCAATAGTAGAGGTTACCCCAAAAGTAATTTCATTAGGACGTTTTTTAGCATCTTCTACGATTTCTTTTAATGAAGTATAAGAAGAATCAGCAATAACTCCGATAGCTCCAGGGTCACTCATCATATTGAAAATATAACTCATTTTGTCATGCTTATAAGGTACATCTTCTGCAGTCGCAGATATTAACATAGCGCTCGGAGCAAATCCGATAGTATAGCCATCAGGTTTAGCATTAGCTAGGGCTGACCAACCAATACGTCCACTAGCTCCTTCTTTGAAGGTGTATACTAAACTGTAGTCCCAACCTTCCATTTCTTTAATTTTATCAGCTAGGATACGGAAGTATGCTTCTTGAACAGAACCGGGACCAAAGCCATAAATGTACTCAATGTTTTTGTTAGGGAAGTCTTCAGGAACTCCCTCAGGTCTTAGAGCGGATTTTGCTGCTTTGCCTGAGTCGTCACCTGACTTATCTGTATCAGTGCCACCACAACCAACAAGAGAAACACATAATAATGCCACAAGGAATAATGCAATAATGTACTTAGTTCTTTTCATTAACATCTTTTTTACCTCCCTGATCATCATCTAAATTTTTTAATTAACATTTCATCAGGATAAAGATATTCTTTCATGCCAACATTTTCTACCTAATATTAACCCCCCTCTGCCCTCCTTTCTTGTGAACTTCTTCCCTAACCATCAGCCAAGCAGGCATCTGGTTCGGTATATTATATCAAAGATAAACTTATTTTTATATTACAATTTATAGCATATTAGGTTATTCAACGCGGTACTTTTAGCATTTTTCCAGCATTACTTTTAAAATTGTCTCATCAGTATTTACCATGCCATCGGTAGAAACAATTCCCAGATTCTGAATGGATTTTTCAGCAGTTACATCTACAATACCGTCATCAGCTGAGATAATAACATTATTTAAAGCTAACGTAGCTGATTCCAGGGCAGCTCCGGCCGAGATGGATAATTTAAAGGCACATCCGGGTTTACCACCATCACACGTAACTCCGGCAATGGTACCTATCATATTTTTAATAGCTCCATCGATCTGTTCCAGACTTCCATCTAAAAGGTACGCTATTCCGGCACTAGCTCCTACACCGGCAGCCACCCCACATCCACAAACAGGACTAAGTGTTCCTGTATAGCTCTTAACATAGATAGTCACTAATTCGCTTAATGTTACAGCTCTGATAATTTTCTCCCTATCTAACTTCTTTTTCTCTCCCACTGCCACTACAGGCAATACAGCTGTCAAACCGTGGTTACCACTTCCGGCAGCACTCATTACAGGTAGTGGATAACCTGACATCCGCGCATAACTTGCACTGGCTGTTAAATATTTAACGTAAGTTTCACAATCCATAGCTGAAACTTCTTGTCCACCACTTAAGACCTTACTATATTTATAGTTCACACCAGCTTCAGCTATTTTTTTGTTCATTTCAATTGCTTGATCAATAAGGTCTAATTCCTTTATATCTACCTTATCAACAAATTCTTTTAGATCCTTAAGACCCATTTTTTTGATGTTATCTCGCAAAGATCCCTTATTTTGTCCGGCTACTTCTTTGGAAAAGAGCACTTTGCCGTCTTTCTCAACATGTACAATATTATCGTGTTTATTCCTAATCACAACTCTAGCTTTTTCTTGCTGGTTGGTAACTATGGTATCTACATACAGCCCTATTATATCTTCAGCTATAGATACATTAATTATGTTCTTATTTATAATTTCTTTGGCCTTGGGAACATCTTCATTAGTTACATTTTTTAATACCTCTAAGTTGTATTCAGATTTTCCTATTAGTAAAGCTAAAGCTATTGCCATATGCAACCCTTTTTCGTCGGTTCCTGGTATTCCAACAGACAAAGCATTTTTAAAAACATTTCTATCTACCTTTATTTCAATTTTTTCAGGTGGATTATCAAGAGTTTCTTTAGCTTTAGCTACTGCTAAGGCTACTGCTATGGGTTCAGTACATCCTAGAGCAGGAGTTACTTGATCTTTTAATATATCCAGTAATAGTTTTGTATCTGGCATGATGCCCCTCCTTGTATTGTAGTTATGTTTAACATCTGTACTTTTCTATATTGCAATTTATATGCCAAAAATGAAGCCAGCGTTTTTTGCCTAAAACGCTGGCTTTGACTCTAACACTAACAATATGTTTTTCTCATATTTGCGAAATAATCTTAAACGAAATAGCCTATAATCCAAATATTACGGGGTTTCTCATTTATGATAATAGTTTTCTCATTTATGATAATGATAGTTCCTTCAACTTGCGATATAAAGTAGCAGTACTAATTTGCAATTGACGGGCTATTTTTTGTTTAGCTTCTGTATCATGGCCGTAATTTTTTAGTAGATCTTCAATAATATCTTTTTCATATTTGGCCACCATATCTTTAAGACCGCCTTTTCCTAGTGCGATATTAGAATCTTTTTTTCTTCCCATTTTTTTAATCAACGTTTCCGCTGTTAAGAACTCACCTTTTTCAAAAATAATCCCATACTCAATAAGATTTTGCAGTTCCCGCACGTTTCCGGGATAAGAATGACTCAATAATAACTCTTCTGCTTCCTTACTAATTCCTCTAAGATCTTTGTCATGGAGCTTGGTATAGCGTTGGATAAAAACCTCCGCTATTTCCAGAATGTCCTGGCGCCGCTCCCGCAGAGGCGGAATGCGGATGGGAACTACATTTAGGCGATAAAATAAATCTTCGCGAAATTCTCCCCGTTGTACCATAACTCGTAAGTCTCTATGGGTAGCAGCTATAATTCTAATATCAACTTTGATGGGGGACAGCCCACCAACCCTGGTTATTTCTTTTTCCTGCAGCACTCGCAGAAGCTTTACTTGCATATGAAGAGGTAAATCCCCAATCTCATCTAAAAAGACTGTGCCACCATTGGCTCTTTCAAATTTACCCACTTTTCCCTTGGGGCTAGCTCCTGTAAAAGCACCTTTTTCATATCCAAATAACTCACTCTCTATCAGACTATCAGGAATGGCACCACAATTTATAGGTAAAAATACTTCATTCCTCCTTTTGCTGCCATAGTGAATAGCACGAGCGAAAAGCTCTTTACCCGTACCGCTTTCTCCTAAAAGCAGTACCGTTATATCCTGATTTGCTATTTGCCTTACTTGTTCTTTTATCATGGTAAAATTAGGGCTATTACCCAAAATTTTATCAAAAGTAAAGGTTTCAGGATTATCACTAATTTTATAGATGGAGCGTTGGAGGTCATTAAAATCAGTAAAGCTTGCTACTGCCCCTGTCTGTTTTTTATTGAATATAATAGGCTTGGCTGACAGCAGAAAGCGATATGTTTTTCCTTTTACTTTTACAACTTCTTCTTGATCTTTTACTTCTTTATTAGTCAACAATACTTCTGTTACGCTGTTTTTAGAAAAAATTTCATCGATAGTTTTTCCTGCTAATTCTTCTTTAGTAAGACCCAGCACCTCCCTGGCCCAACTGTTCATACAAAGCATCCTGCGATTATCATCAATAGCTATGATCCCTTCGTTTACGGAATCGATAATTGTTCTAAGTTCAATAGATTTATACTCTAAAACTTGATGCAAGGCTTTTTCTTTAATACTGGAAGAGATCAATTTACTCATACGGCTTACAAAGTTTAAATATTGTCTCTTTTTTTGTAAAAAATCTTTCTTTTGTTCTGGGGTAAAAGCAATCATTCCTACAACCCCTTCTATCCCCCTATCACTTTCAATGGGATAACAAACCTCTGCCTCTTCCCGACAGTTTTCTTTACCGCTGCATTCAAAACATTCATCACAAGTTCTTGGTTCTGTAATTACATATTGTTTCCCGGTATTTAAACATTTCTCGAATACGGAATTTTTTGCTGCATGTTTGCCTATTCTCTCATAATATTTACCTGTACCGGCAATTCTTTTTAAAGAGCGGTCAAGAATAGTCACATCTAGACCTGTAACAGACATTATTGCTTCGGCTATTTCCTGTAATTCGTTCTGTAACTTATCTAAAATCATCCTTGCGACCTCCTTTTTAATTATCTTGCTATATCATACAACTACTAATCTTTTTGGTAATATTTGGTCAAATATCCTCGTTTTATGAAAATAACTATTCTTTTCCGTTATTTTTCTTTATATTTCTAACTCTAGCTTTATTATACTATTTAAATGGTTGGTATGAAAATTAAAGATTATAATTTTTAAAGGATTTAGAGGGGTTATTTTCCATTTTTGTATATAAAAAAAGAGCTGCCTATAAAAGACAGCTCCTTTTTTATTCTAATAACCAAAACCGCCAAAGAAACTTGGGAAGAGTAATAAAACAAGAATTACTAAAAAGAAAGTTGAAAAGCCGCGACGACCGTAACCTGGTCCACAAGGTGGATAACAGCCATAACCTGGTCCACATCCTGGTTGATTTACATCTGCCATATAATAAATCCTCCTTAAATATGTTATTAATAGGTACATCCCCTATCTGTTCTTATTTTATGAAAAACAGCTCTATTGTGTGAGTAATATTTTTACTAGTACTCCTAAGGATATACTGCAGCTTAAAGGAAACACGTCCTCTTTCTCCTTAATGGCAAAATCTTGATATGGGGGAATAGAAGAGGTTAGCACCACGTATTTTAAATAAGTGTACAAACATTTCCACCTTCTCCTCCCATTCTTTTTAACAAGTATTAAGATTAGTGCCAAAATTCCACCTGTTAATGCGGTGAAAATTAAGGTCTCTAAAATAAATTCTCTCCCCATTATAGCCCCGATACTGCTAAATAGCTTAATATCCCCTGCCCCTATCATTCTCACCAAGAACAAAACAAATAAAAGTATAATTGGTAAGGTCATGCCCAGTAAGGAATCACAAAATCCCACAAAGCCCTGTAAAAATCCGTTAGTCATAGATCCTATTAAAATAAAAAATACGATAAGAGAATTATTAATTTTATAAGATTTAGTATCACTCCGTATAGCCAACACAAGCAATACTGCTAATTCACAATATTTGAGTAAAATTTTGATCCCCTTCTTCAAACTTAATCCTTCTATTATTAAAATCTGTTGGGACAATTTTCATGTTTAGTAAAACCCATTTTTTTAGCTTCCTCCAGAGTAAGAGGTATACAGCTTTTCTCTAAATATTTGCAATTTTTGTAAGTATGATACTTCTTCCCTGTTTTTGTCCTGTATACATAGGTTGTTGCTTTGTCAATTTGATCAAAGTCAATACCTTCTTCTTTTTCCGTATATATCCCATTGCTTCCCCTCAGCCAAGCCCTTTCTACAGCTAAAGACCGTAAAGTAATCTGTTTGCTTGACCAAAAAGGCATAGGTATTTTCATAGGGTACTCTACTAACAAGAGTACATCATTTTTATTAAGTGTAATTCCCAGTTCTTCCTTTATTTTGCAATGCTTTTGCCTATTACCCCTATAACTAGTAGTTGATTCCGGTACTTTCACTAAGGATATGTTAAGTTTTTCTCTATCAAGAATGCTTTGATTTATGTTCTTTTTCAGAATCTTATCGGCAGCCAAACATGCCCCTTTTTCTTTAAAAATCATGTATTGATCACTATAAAATTGTTCAAATATTTTGTGCCAATCTTGCTCCCCTTTTACTGTAGCTTTCACCATATTTATCAATTGATTTGCTTGGGATAAATGCATTTCCCCTGATAACAAATCAACCCAAAAATTTTCCGAGTTTTTCTCTCTGGAAAAACTGTCAGTATTTTTTTTCGTACCAACTAGAGTTAATTCTTCTTCATATTCATTAAGGAAAGAAACAGGATAAAAGGTGGCAGCAATTTGCTTAGATGTTTCATTTACTGCATGATTCAGGGCAACCTGTATGCAGGCGATTTTAATAATAAATAACAACAATAAAAAAAAGTAAAGAAATAGGGGTAATACAATGCAAGCTTCAACTGTTAAGGAACCTCTTGCTTTCCAATCTTTCCTTTTCTCATTTATACCCTTCATTTTTCCCTCAATATTCTAAGATAATGTCTCGTTTTATCAAATATTTATCCCCAGTAAAATTCTTAATTCCTATTTTATCCAGATGAAACAAAGGCAAAAACCATAAGTTCACCATAACTTCTGCTGATCCTTGGAAGTGGGTAGTTATATTGTTAATTGCAAAATCCGGATTTGTCATTTTTACATTTATTTGTACCAGCTGTCTCATTCTAGCTAATTGGATTTCTTTATCTTGTAGTAAAAGGAAAAATCGCAAGTGATCAGAGTATTTTAAAGCAATGCCTAAATTTTTCTCTACGCTGGGGCATAAAGAAACCCCTTCTCCTTTATACAGGCTATGCATATCAGCACAAGCCTGTATAAAGCCTTCTACTAATGCATCAGCAAAGCGAAGCAGAGGCTGGGTAATCTTACTAGTTATCATTCTATCTACACTGTTAATCGCGAATCTTAAACTCCATATTTTCGTAAACACCTGAAGAATGTTGGCAACCTCTTTTTTATTACCGCAGATAATATACTCTATTTCTCCCTTTTGAAAATAATGGTTTCTTTCTGTTCTGGAGGTGGCAAAGGTATACTTATCTAGAACATATTCACTGATAAGAACACGATTGCGACCTATTATTTCTAATTTTTTTAACATATTCTTTAAGGATTTTATATTATTACATAAATTCACTGTCTGTTCGGCTATTGATTGTTCCGTATTTTGCAAACTTAAATTAAGATCGTTTTCGAAAAAATCACCTTTTTCTATTAGCCAACTATCTTCCAGCTCTTTATCACACAAGCACCGTAACTTCTGGAGCAAATTCTCTTTTGCTTGAATATCTTTTGTACTAAGATACCTGGGAGATTCAGGAGGGGCTATTGTTATCTGTGGTAACGCCTCCCAGTCTTGTAAGATGTCTGGGGGGCTCTCCTGCTGACTTTTATCTTTTTTTAATAATATTACCTTTCTAAGTACACTAATATTATTGCTTACTTTTCTTTCCAGCAAATCAATATTTTCCATGATAGCATCATGTTCTGCAAGGGTTGATAGCTTTGTATAATTCTCTCCATTTTCTTGGGCTAGATCTTTCAGTTTCGTGTTAATATCTTCTATATTTTCTTGATAGTTAATATCTATAGTGCGAATTATTTTTAAAGATTCCTGTAACTCTTTTAAATCAGACAGGCTTTTTTCCGGATCTCTTTGATAAAGCTCTTGAATATCTTGCATTGTGAAGTTAACTCTCTTTACTTCATCTGTTAATTCCCCATATCTTTTAGCTAAATCACTGCTTTTTTCTGCTATTTCTATTCGTCCTCCCACCTGAGACTTCTTAAACTTTTCCACTATATTTTCAGTTATTAGCAATGGTCCTTTATATTTCATATACTGTAAAATTTGTTGTTCATATTCTGTACTGCTTAATAAGCTACTGTTATTAGCTCCACTAATTGCTATGTTTTTAATGTCGTAAGCAATAAATGCTAAATTTTTATGTCTTTCTATTAAATTAATTGTAAAATACTTTGTAAATTCTGCCTGACTCTCAGCACAAGACATGCCATATAGACCAAATTCGCCTGCCATAGTAGGCTCACATCCCGCCATCACGGACCTAGCTGCAGTATAAAGGGCCCTCTCTATATTTCTTTCGGCTGTCATAATTCTTGCTGCATCAACTAGTACTCCCGCTAGAAACAGTAGTGAAGTAAACACTAGCAATAAAAAGACGGATATTGACCCTTTATTATTTAATTTTTTTTTCACTTTTTAACTCTAGCCTCTCTTTGTAAGGTAGTTCTAACCTTATCCAGATCAAAATCTTTACCTTTTTCCACATACTCAAAAATGAGATCAATATTCCTTATATACTCAAGGGGTTCCACTACTTGAGCACTTTCTTTAGCAGTTAGAGTTATAGCACTAAAGGGTGTTCTTACCCTTTGAACGATTTCTACACTAAGCTCTCGAGAAAAAAATTGATTGTTATAATTTACTACGATAGTAGTATCCTGGGGCTTTTTTATAAATTTTCTTAATTCCATTTGTGCAACTTCCGTGATTTTAGCCAACTTCTGCTCAACTAAACCAGCAGCTTTTTCTGTAAGTTCCCTTTCTTTCCCCAGCACGCTTGTATAAGTCTGATTTTGTAGCAATCCGTCATTTACAATTCTATAATATAAATCTTCCTGCCTAGCATCAGAACTCCTATTCCATTTACTATCTACCCACATTAAGGCTGACTTTTGTGCAATAGAAGACGCTGCTTTATTTAATACCATCTGATGATACAAAAGCATAAAAGCTACACATAATAGGGATATACTCATTATTACTGCTGAAAATACAAAAGCAGCTTCCACAGTAAAACTTCCCCTCTTATCTTTCCAGCAGATCACCTTCACATCTTCAACTCCCTTTATTTACATCCTATTCCCACCAGGACATTAAGTTATTTAGGAATCTGCTTAACATTCTGCATATCTTGATCATTAAATATAGTGTTAACTGCCTCATTAACAAAGCTAAATAAGTGCTTTCTAAAAATTAAGGCAATGCCCACCAACACCGCCAGAATAATTACTAATTCTACTGTTCCCATACCATCCTCTTCCTTCAGAAAATTTCGTATTAAGTCTAACACTTGTTTTCACCTCCTCCTAATACTTGCCTAGTACATCCCTTTCATTGCAAATACAGCAGGTGTAGCAACAATAATCATAATAGCTAAAAGTATCAACATCATGGGGAACAACAATTTTGTTGCTGCTTCCTCGCCTAATTTTTTAGCTGTGTTTTTTCTCATTTCCCAGGATTCCGTAGCCTGTAACCTTAAAATCGCTACTAACTCGGCATGTCCCTTTCTTTTATTCTGTAAAATTACTGTTATAAATCTAGTTATCTCAGGTATTTGACATCTTTTAGCAAACTCTTCGTATACTTCAATTTCATTGCGCCCATTTTTTATCTGCACTAAAGATCTTTGTAGTTCCTCATATAAGGGAGAATCTTTTTGTGTGCCCATGATAACCTTTTCCCACGCTCTATTAATGGTCATACCGGCATTTATTAATAGGGCTAATTTATTGATAAAATCAGGGAAATCAAGTTTTATTTTAAGCTGTCTTTTCTTTAGCTTTTCCTGTAGTTCATAGTCAGGCAAAAAGAACATTAATCCCAAAATCATTAAGCTAAATACCCCTAAAGTAACATCAAGCCCTCCTGCTGCTATTAATATTAATCCCATAATAACTAGACCCAATAAAAAATTAGCTATTTTGTTAGACCATAGCACCTGTAAATGATAGTTAATATCCCTGTATTCATAAAAATATTTTAGCTGTGAACGTAAATAACCATCATATTTAGAATTGTATTTATAATCAGTCTTTTTTAATAGACGTAAAGCTAGGGTCATAAAATAATCCTTTATCACTTTTACACCTCAATATCTATTATTCTTTTAGATATGTATAGTGCTATTACTAACAACAATACAGCACCAGTCATGACTACCCTTCCCCCTAATGTATTAAAAACAGGCTTCATATAATCACCGGTACTCCATGTAAGCAACAAAATCATGGTCACGGGCATAATATTTAATACTTTCTGGTCAAATCTCCGCTGAGCAAGGATAGTATCAATCTCCTGTTTAATCTGAAGTTTATCACCAATAATATTCGTTGTATTTTTAACAACTTCTATCAAGTTACCACCATTTCGTTTGCTTATTACAATTACACTAGCAAAATTCTCTATATCTTCCAAACCACTGCGGTAGGCAAAGTCATTTAATACATCTTCTAAATTCTCATTCATATCAATTCTTTTTACCATCTGGGTAAATTCTCTAATAATATCAGTCTGGGGGTCGGGAAAGAGAAGTTCTAGATCTTTGAGCACTTGCTTAAAGGCAGCTTCTAATGATTTTCCGGCATAAAGGGATGATGATAATGATAGTAACGCCTCCTTAAACTGCAGATTAAGCTTCTTTTTTCTTTTAGCAATGATGTCTTTTTTACGAATCTCAGGATAAAACAAAGCTAAGGGACTCACTATACAAGAAATAGTTATGCTGTGATAAAAAATATAGGCCAGTATAGATAATGATAAAGCCGCTAGAACTGTATATATTATCTTTTCCTTCTTGTCCATGATATAGTTATCATATTTAGGTAGTATCTCCTGGGAAGCTTGGGTGTTATGGGATTCGCCCCTTTCTTTCACCACAATTTTTTCGTTTTTTTTAATATACTTGGTACTATAATAAAGGGCCCAGGCCAATAAATTAGCTCCTATAGCAAGAAGTAGTATTTTCATGCCAATCCCGCCATTTCTAATTTACCCTTATTAAGGAGCCGGTTTTTAGTAGGTTGTAAGGAACCTCTGACCTTTTCATTACTCGTATTATCTTGATCTTCTTCAAAAATAAATAAAGGATTGAGTTGAATCTCTCCGTCTCTATAGTTTAGTACTTCAGTAATTTCTAACACTCTTCTTGTTTTATCCCTCAATCTCCCTAAATGAATAATTAGATCCAAAGCAGAAGCTATTTGTTTCCTTACAGCCTCTAAAGGGAAGGAAGCTGAACTTATAACCATGGTTTCTAACCTACTCAACATATCCTTAGTAGAATTAGCATGCCCCGTTGATAAAGAGCCTTCGTGGCCTGTATTCATAGCTTGCAGCATATCTAAAGCCTCCTCTCCTCGTACTTCTCCCACTATAATCCGATCAGGACGCATACGTAAGGATGTTTTTATCAACTGACGAATACTTACCCTACCTACCCCTTGAGAATTAGCTTCCCGCGTTTCTAACCGTACAAGATTAGGTATATTAATTTGTAATTCAGCTGAATCTTCAATGGTAATGATCCGTTCATCATGGGGTATAAAATTTGATAGGGTATTTAGAAATGTAGTTTTGCCTGATCCTGTTCCTCCACAAATTAAGATATTATATTTAGCTAATACCATTTTCTCTAAAAACTTTGCAGCTTCTTCTGTAAGGGAATCATTATTTATCAAATCCTCTATTGTTAGAGGCTTCTTGGCAAATTTCCTTATAGAAAGAATAGGGCCATTTAAAGCGATAGGCTGTAATACTGCGCATACCCTAGAACCATCCTGTAGTCTGGCATCCACAACAGGTGACGATTCATTGACTGTTCTATTCACCTTAGCCACGATAGATTGAATCACATCTTCTAGTCTTTCAGTACTATCAAAGACTATATTACATTCTTCGATTCTTCCATCTCTTTCAATAAATATATTGTGAGGTCCATTAATCATAATTTCCGTTATTGTCCCATCCTCTAGCAAAGGTTGTAATATATCTAACCTACACATAGCATTGAATATATTTTCTATTAGTACTTGTTTTTCTTTAATACTTAAATATGTGTGCTTACTATATTCAAACACCGCATTTGTGATTAGCTCTTCAATTTCTTCCTCAGTGGTACTCTTTTCTAAACTAATTTGGGCACATACATTCTTTTTAATTTCTTGTATTTTTTGAAAATCCATAGTTAACCACCTTATTTATTGTTTTACAATTTAGGATATTATTACTATTTTTTTGTTTGTTTTATATTTCCATTTTTTATTTTAAAATCCTTCTTTTTGTGAATTTTTTTCCTATTTTTTTCTTTTCATGGTAATATATCCATAAAAAAGGGTGTCGGATATTCACTGCGAATATCCGACACCTATATATTACAATTGACCATTATAAAAAGCCGTGTAGAATTTTTATAAAATCTACACGGCTTTATTTTTTGAGTAATTCCTGTATATTTAAGCAGTCTCTTCTTTTTTCTTTTTACGCTCACTTGAAGCAGTAACTAATAAAGGTTCTTCCATATTTTTTACAGCTTCCCCCGTAACAATGCATTTATTAACGTCTGTCCGGGATGGAATATCGTACATAATATCCCTCATGAGGTTTTCCACAATAGCTCTTAGACCACGTGCTCCTGTATTTCTACGAATAGCTTCTATAGCAATAGCCTGTAATGCTTCTTGTTTAAACTCCAAAGTAACATTATCCAGTTCAAAGAATTTTTGATATTGTTTAACTAGGGCATTTTTAGGCTCCGTAAGAATTCGTACTAGGGCATTTTCATTAAGAGCATCTAAAGTAACAATAACCGGCAACCTTCCGACAAATTCAGGTATCAGCCCATATTTAATTAAATCAGAAGGTAATATTTTGCTTAAGATTTCTCCTACTTGCAAATCATGCTTGGATGATACTTCAGCACCGAAACCGATTACTTTTTTACCTATACGGTTTTGGATAAGCTTTTCTATGCCTTCAAAGGCTCCTCCACAAATAAACAGAATATTCGTGGTATCCAATTGAATAAATTCCTGATGGGGGTGCTTACGTCCACCCTGAGGTGGTACACTTGCTACAGTGCCTTCTAAAATTTTTAATAGGGCCTGCTGTACCCCTTCTCCGGAAACATCACGAGTTATGGATGGATTTTCAGATTTACGTGCTATCTTATCAATTTCATCGATATAGACAATACCTCTTTCAGCTTTCTCAACATCATAATCTGCCGCTTGTATTAACTTTAACAAGATGTTTTCCACATCTTCTCCTACATAACCTGCTTCCGTCAAGGACGTAGCATCAGCAATAGCAAAAGGTACATTGAGAATTCTGGCTAAAGTCTGGGCTAACAGAGTTTTACCACTACCTGTAGGTCCCAACATAATAATATTGCTCTTCTGTAATTCAACATCATCAATTTTAGAACCTAAATTTATGCGCTTATAGTGATTATAAACGGCTACAGCTAAACTCTTTTTAGCATCATCCTGATCAATTACATACTGATCAAGAATAGTGTTAATTTCCTTAGGCTTTGGTATATCGTTTATCTCTAACCCTGTATCTTCCGATAATTCTTCTTCTATTATCTCATTACATAACTCGATACATTCATCACAAATATAAACTCCCGGGCCTGCTACTAGTTTCTTAACCTGGTCTTGCAGCTTTCCACAAAAAGAGCATTTTAATTGTCCTTTTTCTTCACCAAATTTATACATAGTTTCACCTCTTTACCTACTTGTTATCAGGGGCTTGAGGTATCCTTAACAACATGTCGTCTATAATTCCATATTTTTTTGCTTCATCAGCATCCATGAAATTATCACGTTCAGTATCTACTTTTATTTTCTCTAATGGCTGACCAGTGTTTTCAGCTAATATTTTATTCAATTTGTTCTTAATGTGTACTATCCTCTTGGCATGAATTTCAATATCGGTAGCTTGCCCTTGTGCTCCACCAGAAGGCTGATGGATCATTATTTCAGCATTAGGTAAAGCAAACCTTTTTCCCTTGGTTCCTGCAGCTAACAGAAACGCTCCCATAGAAGCTGCTAACCCTACACAAATTGTAGATACATCAGCTCTAATATACTGCATAGTGTCGTAGATAGCCATGCCAGCAGTGATAGAACCTCCCGGACTATTAATATACAGAGATATATCCTTCTCTGGATCTTCTGCATACAAAAATAATAGTTGGGCAATAACAAGATTTGCTACATGATCATCGATAGCTGTGCCTAAGAATATGATTCTATCCTTTAATAGCCTTGAATAGATATCATAAGCACGTTCCCCACGATTGGTTTGTTCGACAACCATTGGAACTAAAGCACTCAGACTGGGTGTTAAAATATTCTTCTCACAGCTCATTGATTCTACCCCCAATCAAACAGGAATTTGATTATTTAATAACATATTACATTTTATTACTTAGATAAAATTTTTGCCTCGCTAATAATAAAGTCCACAACTTTATCAATCATTATACTAAATTCAAGTGAGGAAATCTGTCCTTGTTTTTCCATTAGTTCCCTAATTTCTGCAGGTTCTTTTTTAACTTGTTCTGCCATCTTATTGAGTTCTTCGTCAACATCCTCGGGAGAAGACTCAATACCTTCTGCTTTGCCTATTGCTTCCAAAACTAAGTCACCTTTTACTGAAGCTTCAGCGCCAGCGTGGTAGGCTTCTTTTATGTCCTCAAGACTGTTATTAGTTGCCTGCAAATAATAATCTAATGATATACCTTGACGTTGTAAACTGTAAACAAATTCATTCAGCATACCCTGTACCCTAGTTTCAATCATTGATTCGGGTACTTCTAGTTCAGCATTTTCTACAACCTTATTAATTGCAGCTTCTTTTACGTCTCGTTCTGCTTTTTTTTCTGCTGCTTCTTTTAATTTATTCTCTATATCAGTTCTTAATTCCTGCATCGTCTCAAATTCTGATACATCTTTAGCAAATTCATCATCTAGAGGAGCCATTTCTTTGCGTTTGATATCCTTAACATTAACTGTAAATACTGCATCTTTTCCTGCTAAATCTTCATTGCGATAATCTTCAGGGAAAGTAACTTTTACCTCTTTTGTTTCCCCAGGTTTAGTTCCTACTAGTTGTTCTTCAAAACCTTCAATGAAAGACTTAGATCCTAATTCCAAAGGATAATTTTCCGCTGTGCCACCTTCAAAAAGCTGCCCATCTACTTTACCCTCAAAATCAATATTTAATACATCTTTCATTTCAGCAGGCCCATCAGTAACAGCTAATTTAGCATACCTTTGTTGAATATTAGCGATTTCTTTATCAACATCTTCATCTTTTATTTCTACAGTATTTTTTTCTAATTCTATTCCTTTATATTCACCTAATTTAACTTCTGGTTTTACATCAAAAGTAGCTTTGAAAATTAAAGGTTCTCCTTTTTCAACCTGTACCACCTCATACTCAGGTTGGCTTACAGGTGTATGCTCATCTTTTACTTCTTCCAGCGCAGCAAAGTAAGCATTAGGTACAGCATCCTGTAAAGCATCTTCTAAAAGAATCTCTCTACCATATATATTTTCCAGTACGCGTCGAGGTGCTTTACCTTTTCTAAAACCAGGAATATTTACTTTTTTTACAACTATTTTGTACGCTTTTTGTAAGGATTTTTCAAATTCTTCCTCAGGAACTTCTACTGTTAGTTGAACTTTTTTGTTTTCCAAAGTTTCTGCAGAGACCTTCATAAATTCTCCTCCTATACTTCCTAAACAAATATTTTATTTAAAATTAAATAACCGCTTATACCGGTTCATATACATTATAACCATTCTTATACCCATCCAGCCAGTCTTATATCTAAATTTATGTATTAAAACCCCGACAGTCCTCTGCCGAGGTTAAATAAATTAAATTTTTAATTAATTTTAAATAACTAAAAAGATTAGTGCTCCCAGCTAGAACACTAATCCTGCAGCAGTCATAAATGGAGCGGAAGACGAGATTCGAACTCGCGACCCTCGCCTTGGCAAGGCGATGCTCTACCACTGAGCCACTTCCGCATATCATAAAGTTTGGTGCGGGAGAAGGGACTTGAACCCCCACGGTCTCCCACTGGATCCTAAATCCAGCGCGTCTGCCAATTCCGCCACTCCCGCCCATGATCACTGATACCCTTAAGTATCAAAATTGAAACCTATAATGGTGGGCCATCAGGGACTCGAACCCGGGACACCCTGATTAAGAGTCAGGTGCTCTACCAACTGAGCTAATGGCCCATGTCTGTATATTAAAAATTAACTGTTTGTAAAATGGTGAGCCATCCGCGACTCGAACGCGGGACACCCTGATTAAAAGTCAGGTGCTCTACCAACTGAGCTAATGGCTCGAAAAATTATTTGGCTGGGGCGGCTGGACTCGAACCAACGCATGACGGAGTCAAAGTCCGTTGCCTTACCAACTTGGCTACGCCCCAACTTCAGGATTATTAAATTTTATGGGGTGACTGAAGGGACTTGAACCCTCGAGTGCCGGAGCCACAATCCGGTGCGTTAACCAACTTCGCCACAGCCACCATATAATGGCGTGCCCACAGGGATTCGAACCCCGGACACACGGCTTAGAAGGCCGTTGCTCTATCCAACTGAGCTATGGGCACGTGCAACTGTTAATTTAATAACAGCAAAAATTATTTTAACAAATAAAGCTGCATATGTCAACAAATAATACAAATTATTTTTAAGAAAGTATTCATCTCACTAGAACTAATCCTCTCTGTGAGTTAGTTACACTTCACCTTAAACCTCAAGAAGATAGGGATGAAAATTATTATACTTATACTCTAACATTATACCTAGATACTTTTTTACACCCCGGGGAAACGTTAAGCTGCCGGGATTAAGAAAAGTGATATTATCAACTAAAGTAACAAGAGGTTCATGGGTATGGCCAAAAATACAATAATCAGCCTTACATTCTTGGGCTCTGTAATAGAGATTTTTTAATCCATATTTAACTCTATAGTGGTGTCCGTGAGTAAGATAAAACCTTTTATTTTTTAATTCAAATACCATTTCCTGAGGAAATGGCCTTAAGTCGCAATTACCTTTAACTGCTACCACCGGAACTTTGAATTTTTTTTGCAAATAATACCCATCTTGCCAATGATCTCCGGCATGGATAAAAAAATCTACAGTTTTAAATGCATTATAGATTATATTTAAATTATTTTTAGAACCATGGGTATCGCTAATTATACCAATTCTCACCATTACACCTCTAAGCTCTGTTAAATAAGTCACCCAATATTTGTGTAGCTTTTCTAAGAGCCTTTCCCCTGTGACTCACCTTATTCTTTTCACTCAAAGTTAATTCTGCAAAGGTTTTATTCAAGTCAGGAAAATAGAATAAGGGATCATAACCAAACCCTCCTGCTCCCTTTTCCTCAAAGAGAATACGTCCTTCACAAGTACCTTCAACAGTATAGATCTTTTTTTCAGGAGT
>JAHDSB010000023.1 GCA_018433015.1 Clostridia bacterium
CATTATGACCATAATGTACATTATGGTCATAAATAAATATTTCAATCTTTTTTTTTGCAATTGCTTAAACTACAGCAAAGGTGAAAGCAGGCGGGAGCCTGACTCCAGAATACGTTGAGACCAGGTCCTGTCTTTAATCTTGTCCAAACTTAACATTTCTGAATGTTGTAGGTCGTTCAGAAAATCCTTTTCCAGGTGAGCAGCCGTTCCTTGATTATAGACGAAAGCATTAACTTCAAAATTCAATTTAAAGCTGCGTTGATCCATATTGGCTGAACCGATGCTGGTCACCATCCCGTCCACAATTAAAACCTTAGAATGAATAAATCCTTCCTTATATAAATAGACTTCAATTCCTGTTTCCATAAGTTCCTCCAGGTAGGACATGGCTGCCCAGGATACGATCTTATGGTCTGTTTTTGCAGGAACAAGGATCTTTACATCAATCCCTGCCAGAGAAGCCGTCTTTAGAGCAGTTAAGATACTTTCATTAGGTACAAAGTAGGGGGAAGTGAGATAAATAGATTTTTCTGCTGTGGCAATAGCATAATAATAGACTTGCATAATAGGTTCCCAATAAGTATCGGGGCCGCTGGAGGTAATCTGAACAGCATGACAGCCGGCGTTAGTTTTGACGGGGTAAGAGGCTGACAATTTATTTTCCAAAGATTCTTCCGTAATGAAATACCAGTCTTGGAGGAAAATACGCTGAATAAAGTAGACGGCATCACCTTTTACCTGGAGTTGAGTATCGCGCCAGTAGCCGATCTGGGGATCTTTTCCTAAATATTCATCCCCGATATTGGCTCCTCCCAGAAAGCCGATGGTATTATCTACGATTAAAATCTTCCGGTGGTTGCGGTAGTTGATTTTATTATGTAAAAAGGAAAGCCTAACAGGGAAGAAGGGTGCTACTTGAATGCCCCCTTTTTTTAATTTATGTAGGAATTGCTTGCTTAACTCCCGGGAGCCCAAACCATCATAGATGAGTCGAACCTGTACACCTGCTTGTACTTTTTTGAGTAAGAGATCTATTATAGTGTTGCCTATCTGGTCATCCCGCAGAATATAAGTTTCCAGATGGATATGTTCCCGGGCCGTAGCAATTGCCTGCAGGAAGGCACTATAGATTTCCTCGCCGTCGGTCAGAACTTGCACACTGTTATTAAAGGTAATAGGAAAATCGGCATTGTTGAGAATTAAATTGATCAGTCTTTCCTTAGATTTAGGTACATGTAACAGCTCGGAATGTTGACAAGCGAAGGAATCCAGTAAGGGATAAAGGGCTGTATTGAGGGCCCTTTTTCTCTTGATTTTACGGCGCTTTACTACCTGACGTCCAAAAATAAGGTAGAGAATAAAGCCTATTAAGGGGAGAAAAATCAGTACCAATAGCCAGGCTAAAGTCTTGGCAGGGTCCCGTCTTTCCAGGATAATAACCACGGCAGTAAAGATGATTAAAGTAGCCAGGAATAAAGATAAGATAGTAGTAGTTACCTTCCATAAACCCAGAGGAGGGTAGAGATAACTGAAAAAACGAAAAACATTAGTATAAATGACATCAACGATCAAGTAATTGAGTAGAATTATGAAGATGAGTAAAAATGCAGATAAGAAAAAATTTTGCTTATTCACAATGTCCCTCCTAAAAAGATGGTACAGGTTACTACTATTGTACCTCATTACGATATTATTTCTACTATGATAGAATATTAGGCTTGAAAACTAGGAGTTAATAAAAATTATTTCCTTTTTTCAACAGAAAAAAGAGGAAAATAAAGGATTGACATTGGTTTTTATTAGCAATACAATATGATTATTGACTGACTGTTCAGTCAGTTTGTGAAGAGTAAGGAGGTTAAAAAAGTGCATAGAACAATACATAGAAACAAATGGATCAAAATTTTTGCCCTACTAGTTGTAATAAGTGTCGTACTAATGGGTTGTGGCCCGGAAAAACCACAGGAAACGGCTCCGGTAGAAAAAGAGATACCGGTGACAGTGGAAGCAGTAGTGAGAGGTAATATGGAAAAAAGCATACCTTTGGGAGGCTTAATGTCTCCGCGGGAAGAAGTGGTCTTAGTTAGTAAGAACCCCGCTGCTAAAATCATTGATGCACCTGTAGAAGTAGGTGACATGGTAGGAGCAGGAACTCCCGTGGTGATTTTTGATTCCCGTGATCTGGATATTAAGTTAAATCAAGCCCAGCTAGATTATCAGCGCACCAAAGATTTATTTGATTTAGGTGCCGTTCCCCAGTCTCAGATGGAACAAGTGGAAAATGCTTTAGAAAACGTGAAAATACAAAAAGAAAATATGGTTTTGACCAGCCCTATAACAGGAGTAGTGTCCAGTGTGTCTGCAGTAGAGGGGCAATTAGCCGGTAGCACGCCTTTAGTTACTGTGGTAGACATAAATCGCTTGGAGCTGGAACTGCAAGTAGGAGAGGCTTACATTAAGGGCTTAAAAGAAGGGCAAGAAATGCAAGTCACCATACCCGCCGTGACGGAGAAAGAATTTACAGGAGTCATTACCAATATTGCTCCTCAAATCGATATTCGAACCAAAGCGTATCCCGTTACAGTGGAAATAGATAATTATGATCAGGCCGTAAAAGGCGGGATGTATGGAGAAGTTCAGCTGGTAGTTGATAGAAAAGAAGATGTTATTGTTATACCCCAATATGCTGTAATTGATACGGAACAAGGAACGGCTGTCTTTGTGGTGGAAGAAGGCCAGGCCAAAATGAAAATGGTGGAAGTAGGGTTAACCCTAGGAAATCAAGCGGAGATAACTGCAGGACTGAAGGAAAATGAGGTATTGATCGTGGAAGGCCAATATGCTGTAAAGGATGGAACCCTGGTTTCCCCCACTCTAAGGGGTGAAGAAGAATGAGGATTTCTGAACCGGCGGTAAAAAGGCCTGTAGCCGTTACTATGTTATTTTTAATTGTTATCTTGTTGGGAGTAGTTTCTTTAAATAAATTAAATGTAGATTTATTCCCCGAGCTGGACTTACCTATAGCCCTTTCTATGACCAGTTATGAAGGGGTAGGTCCGGAAGAAATTGAAAATCTTATCACCAGACCTATCGAAGGTGCGGTAGGTACGGTAAGCGGTATAAAAAATATTAGTTCCCAGTCTTATCAGGGCAGTTCTCTGGTTATGGTAGAGTTCGAATGGGGTACGGATATGAACTATGCGATTAACCAGATGAGGGAGAAAATCGACCTTATTGCGCCCATGTTGCCCACTGATGCAGACAAATCTTTAATTCTCAAGATGGACCCTAATCTAATGCCTATTATGGCTATAGGTTTCGGAGGAAATCTGGATTTAGCTGATTTAGATGATCTGGCTAAGGATGTTATTCAACCCCGTTTAGAAAGGGTCAACGGGGTAGCTTCCGTAGGTGTCTATGGCGGAATGGAAAGAGAGATTCGCATATCCGCAGTGCCTCAGCGTCTCCAAGCCTATGGTTTAAGCCTGGACAGCCTGATAAACTTTCTCCGGATGGAAAACCGCAACGTGTCTGCCGGGAGTGTAGAAGATGGCTTAAAAGAGCATACCGTGCGCGTAACGGGGGAATTTGAAGATCTGCAGGAAATTGAAAACTTACAGATTCCCTTGCCAAGCGGGGGAAGTATTAGATTAGCGGAAATAGCCAAGATAGAAGATACATACAAGGATAAAAAATCCTATGCCTATATGGATGGAGAACCTTGTGTACAGATCAGTATTCAGCGGCAAACTGATGCTAACACAGTAAAAGTATCAGATGCTATCAGGCAAGAACTGGAGGAACTTAAGGATGTATTGCCCCAGGAAGCTAAAATAAATATTGCCTTTGATCAGGCGGAATTTATTCGCTTATCCATCAACAACGTAGTTAGAAACGTCCTTATTGGTGCAGTCTTGGCTGTGTTTGTGCTCCTTTTATTCTTGCGCAATATTAGAAGTACCTTAATCATCGGTACGGCCATTCCTATTTCCATCATTACTACCTTTATCCTCATATTCTTCGGTAATCTTACTCTGAATATGATTACCCTGGGTGGTCTTGCTCTGGGGGTAGGGATGATGGTGGATAGCGCCATCGTTATCTTGGAAAATATTTATCGTCATCGGGAAGAAGGATATTCCCGCATAGATGCCTCGGTGCGGGGAGCAGATGAAGTAGCTTCGGCTATTACCGCCTCTACCCTTACGACAATTGTAGTATTTCTGCCTATTGTGTATGTAGAAGGGTTGGCTTCTCGGATTTTCCGGCCGATGGCTTTAACGGTAACTTTTGCTTTATTAGCTTCTTTGTTGGTAGCTTTAACCTTGGTGCCTATGTTGTCTTCTAAAGTATTGAAGGTGAATCGCAACAATGGCAATAACAATGGAAAGAAGAAAGGTTTTCTTACACGCCTTTCGGGAAAATGGGGCCGGCTCTTTCAAAAATTTGAAAGAGGATACAGCCGGGTTCTAGCCTGGTCTATCAATAATAAGAAGAAAGTTGTATTTGGAACTCTGTTGCTCTTTATTGGCAGTATTGCTATGACCCCCCTAGTGGGGATGGAGTTTTTACCTAAACAAGATACGGGAGAATACATTATTAATATTGATTTACCTAATGGTACGGCCCTTCATGAGACCCATCGCGTTACAAAACTGGTAGAAGAATTTATTCATCAACTCCCTGAACATGAATGGTCCTTCTATTCTGTAGGTTCCTCAGGAAATATGTTCGGTTCCGGTAACACCCCGGAACACGCTTCAGTACGAGGTAAGTTGAAGGATGTTAGTCAGCGGGAACGTGATATTGATCAGGTCCTGGATGAATTGCGAACCAAGTGCAGCACCGTTCCCGGAGCTGATATTGAAATCAGGGCAGAAGGAGGTAGCATGGGAGGGGGCAGCGGTGATCCCATTAGTATCGGGATCATTGGAGATAATTTGGAAGTCTTGGACTTGATCTCCCATGATATTGCAGAGCGTATTAAAGATGTGCCCGGCACCCGGGAAGTAACCACTAGTATCGAAGATGGGCGTCCCGAGTTGCATATCAAGCTTAATAGAGAAAGAGCCGATCTTTATGGTCTCACTTCCGCTCAGCTCTCCAGTTATGTCAGCACAGCAGTAAACGGTAGTACGGCTACTCGCTATCGGGTTAAAGGTGATGAACTTGATATTAGAGTAATCTTAGATGAAAAATATCGACAAACTATAGACGATATAGAGGCTTTAACCATCACTTCACCCACAGGAGCCTTGGTACCCTTGCAGGAAGTAGCTAGCTTAGAGATTGCTAAGGGCCCGACCCAAATAACTAGGAAAAATCAGAGTAGAAGGGTTACAGTGTCGGGGGATATTTCCGGACGGGATTTGCGTAGCGTAATGCAGGACATTCAGCTGGTTATCAAAGATGTTAATCTGCCTCCCGGTGTACAATTGGAGTTTGGTGGAGAAAATAAGGACATGATGGAATCTTTCCAGAATTTAACCTACGCTTTGATTTTGGCCATAATTCTGGTATATATGATTCTGGCTTCCCAGTACGAATCCTTGCTCTATCCCTTTGTAATTATGTTTGCTATACCCCCAACTTTGATCGGGGTGGTGCTGTTCCTCTTTATCTCTAATCGCACCTTGAATGTGGCCACCTTTATCGGTATCATCATGCTGGCCGGTATAGTAGTAAATAACGCCATTGTAATGGTGGATTATATCAATACTTTACGCAGACGCGATGGGATGTCCCGGAAGGACGCCATTCTCAAAGCAGGGCCTACTCGTTTGCGTCCTATCTTAATGACCACCCTTACTACCATCTTAGGTTTGTTCCCGCTAGTATTGGGAATTGGCGAAGGTTCAGAGTTATCGGCTCCCATGGCTACGGCTGTTTTTGGCGGTTTGAGCTTTTCTACGGTAATAACTCTGGTGCTAGTTCCTTGCATGTATATTATTATGGAAAATATGGTGCAAAAGGTGAAAAAAATATTTAGAAGGGGCGACAAAAAGAGTGCCGCCGGTGCCACTGTAGGAGGGGAGTGAAATGGCAGAAATAAATGAAGTAAAAAATCCCCATCCTAAACGTCGGCTGATCCTCAAGGCTGCTTTAGAAGTATTTATGGAGAAAGGCTTTTATAAAGCTAAGATGGAGGAAATAGCCCAGCAAGCAGGAGTGGGAAAGGGAACAATCTATGAGTATTTCAGTAGCAAGGAGAATTTGTTTTGTGAGACTTTAAAGGAAAGTATGGAGATATATGGTCGTCTAATAACGGAAGAGATGGAAAAGGGCCAGACCGTAAGAGAAAAATTATTCAGGTTAATCAAAAAAACATATGAGATTGGGGAGCAGTTCCGCCCCTTGGCTAATATCGTTATCCTGGAAAGAAGTATAATCGATAAGGATTTTATGGAATGGATCATGGAGGAACATTTGAGTCGTCTCCAGGTCTTGGAACAGATAATACGCGAAGGGGTGGAAAGAGGAGAACTGCGCCCGGTAAATGAGAAAATTGCAGCCCGTATCTTTTTTGGCGGTTCTGGTGTCTTTATGAGGCCTGAATTGCTGGAGGGGATTGACTTGCAACAGGAGCAATTAGTAGAAGAAATCATTGACTGCTATCTAAAGGGCCTGTACAAGTGAGAAAAACGCAGAAATCACCCATAAAATAGCGTTAAAATAGAGGGATGCTAGTTTTATCTGGCATCCCTTTGTGATATAGTAAAGTATTGAGAAGGATGTATACAAAAAACTGGGAGTTCTGCTAATAATGAAAGAATTATCTGGAAAAAGCACACTCGCGGCCTTGGGTGATTCTATTACCTATGGCTATCCCTTTACACCTAAGGAATCTTGGGTGGAATATGTGTGTCAAAGATCCCAGGAGGAAATAATAAATGCTGGTATTCCGGGGGATACTTTTTATGACATGCTCAAGAGAGTAGAAGAGGATGTCTTAGTATTTAAACCTTCCTATGTAATTGTAACGGCGGGAACTAATGATGTGATGCAGGGCTTTAGCCAACCCCAGATCCAGCAAAATTTTCTCCAACTCCTTGGAAAAATTAGACAAACAAGGAGTGAAATTATCATTGGTACGCCCCTACCGGTTGTAGATAGTAGAGAAGGAGCCCTCCACTTATGGCGCCAATTTTTAGAGGAATATTGCAAAAATCATAATATAACCAGGATAGATTTTTATAAGGGTTTTATAACAGACGCGGGAACTATTAAAGAAAATTTGCTATTAGATGGCTGTCACCCTACTAAAAAAGGATATGAAGTCATGGGAGAAATTGCCTTGCAAGGTCTAGCAGGGGTTTCGGCCTTTAGTACAGAAAAGTAGATGTAATATTTATATATATAATATATTATTTAAATATATAAATATTACATAATACTTCGTAAGAGCAGGAGTTTTTATATTTCTCAGAGAAATAAAGAGAACGAAAAAAATTCAGGAAAGCGGGGTGATGCGATGTTAGTAGGTGATTTTAAGCAGGAGCTTATGAAACTGCATAACAAAATCAACTTGGGTTTGTTTGGACAGGGGTTACGCTGGCAGAGGGTAGAAATCATTCATGATAAGATATATATTATTGCTAACAATAAAAGAGTTAAGGCCCTGACAGCTATAGATGAGAAAGATAATATTACCTCTAAGCTAATAGATATTGCCTTACTAGTTGAATTTAAAGACCGCTTTAAAAAAATGCTGAAGGATGAACTGAATATAAATGCTTTAGCAGTATTGAAAGACTATGATCCTGGAACGGAAATTTCTGTTTGTATTATTATTATGGATAATAAAGTAGAGGATATAATTAAAGAAATATAGTATACTGTAAAACGGCCTTATTATTGTGTTAAAATAAAAAGCTAAAAAAGATAAAAAAAATAAGAATTTAGCAGGAATTATGATTTTTGCGGCGAATAGTAGTTAGTGAAAGTGAAAAAATTAACCAACGAATAGCTGGCTGAGGGAACTCCCCTAAGGAGAGCCCGATATGACCGCTAGTCAGGGACAATTGGAATTAGTTAACGGCGGATTTACATAAAAATATGTATTTTTCGCTAAATAATTAAATTTCCCATTGTACAGACTAGCGTTTTGTTTTATAATAGTAGTAAGCAACCGCTGAACAAAGCGGATGAGATATATTTATTATAATGAATAGCTGGTTGAGGGAGCTCCGCTGAGGAGAGCCTGATAGGGCCGCTAGTCAGAACAATTAGGGATTTTTTATCAGAAGTTATGTTGGACATAATTTAGTTCCCAATTGTAGAGACTAGCGATTTTGTGTCTTTATACAGATGTTTGTACTAACTATAATATTATTAAAGTAATATGTTAATTTAATATAGGAATAGATAGCTGGCTGAAGGAACTCCTGCCAGGAGAGCCTGATAAGACCGCTAGTCGAAACAATATGTGGGGAGTACGCATATAAAAATTAGGTATTCCTAGTTGGTTTGACTAGCATTTTTTAGTGTCTGCAAATTTAGACAATTATTTATAAACATTATGCAATAACAGAATATAAAAAATAGTAGCAATCTACACTAAATTTCATGAAACTAAATTTTTCAATAAAATTTAATAGATTAATTCACGTGAATAGGTCTGAAAAATTTTATTGGAGGTGGAAATACTAATTTATTCTTTAAGGTAACTATATATCGAAGGGGGATACTTTAAAAAATGAGTAAGGTCTTAGTAAAAGATTTAGTGGAAGCTTTAGACACAATTACCGGGGGAAGAGTAATGAAAGGGGATGATTTCTCATCCGGAAAAAATCCTTTCGTTTGCACCAAATCTTCCGGCATTCCTGGCAAAGCTATAACAGAAACTCCTGGTCTTGTATGCGGTAACATGGAGCAAGAAATCAAAAAAGTTGCCGTTATGATGACTATGACAGAAAGTGCTATTGAACTGGCAGGGGCTACAGGGGTAGATGCCATGGTTTCACACCATCCTATGGCAGATGCTACTAACTGTGGAGGAGTATTACTAAAAACTTATTTAGGACTTTATGGTATTGCCGGATTGGAACTTCACGAAGCATTCCATGGTTTACATCCTGGCATTGCTTATCTCCATGGACACAAAGCTTACCATGTTGACATTAAATACGGTGGTATTCCTGGCAACATTGTAAGTGTAGGAGATGCCTTACCTGGTATTAATACTTTAGGAGACATGCTCAAGAGGATTGAAGCTTTTATGGGCACAGGAGAAGACCAAAAAGTATTAGGAAATGAGTGTGAATTAAGACACTGTGGAGAAATTACCGAACCAAGTATTGCTGCCAAAGGTTATATCCTGGTTGGTAAACCGGAAAATCCCGTGAAGAAAATTCTCCATATCCATCCTCATACCGGTTTCACACCAGAGCATATGGAAAAAGCTCTGAAAGAACATCCTGATGTAGATACAGTATTGGCTAGTATCAGCCGCATTTATGGGGACCATGAATTAGGTCAAAAAGCTAAAGAATTAGGTGTAAACTTCATTTGTGGTAACTCTCACGCTTTAGAAATCATGGAAAATGGTGTACCCTTAGCTAGAGCCATTAAAATGTTAATGCCTGATTTAGAAGTGGTTATCTTCAGAGAAAGAATGATGAGTGTACCTTTAGATGACTTCGGTTCCAAGGAAATACAAGACTATGGTAAAGAAATAGCTGACAAATATTTAGTAAATAAAAAATAAAAAAATCTAAAAAAAGAAAGGGGTATTTAAAGTGAGTGCTGTTAATACTGACAATGCCAAGAAGAGAGAAATGAAGAAGATTGAAATTATTGGTATTGTGCTAGTTATTGCTTCTTTTCTAGGTCTCTTCTTCAAACCGGGATTTATTGCCGACATCTTTAATGCCATGGTTAACAAATCTTTCCCAGTAGCAGTAAACACATTCTTAACAGGTTCAGTAGGTATTGCTATTATCTGTAGTGTAATGATTGGACGTATCTTAGAAAGATTAGGGTTTACAGATGCTTTAATGAGAATCTTCCTTCCTATTGCCAAGGCCATTGGTGTTAACCCTGCCGTAATTATTCCTTCCGTATACAACATCCTTGGTGATATTAACGCAGCCGGTCGTATCGGTGGACCTATTTTGAAAAAAGCCGGTGCTACCAGAGATGAACAAAAAATTGCTATCTGTACCATGGTACAATCTCAACAGTCCTTCTCCACTATGATGTTTGGTTTAGTTGCCTTAACTGCTGTAGGCGCTAAAGCTTTCGTAGTAATCTTAATAGCTGTATTCTTACCCTTAGTTATTGTACCTTTCTTAATGAAATTAACAATTTGGCGCGATACTAAAGCAGTGGATCTCGATGAGCTACCCAGCTTTACTCCTACTACCGATCCTCTGGCAACTATCTTTGGTGCCGGTAGAGAAGGTGCAGAACTCTTATTCTTACTAATAATTCCAGCAATTGTAGTTATCTTTGCCTTTATCGGCGCTTTGGAATACATTGGAATTTGGCAGCCCATTGAAGCTGCTCTTACTCAAATGCTGACTATGTTAAGCATTGACCCAACTTCAGGTATGGTAAGTATTCTTGCTTCACCAACCTTAGCGATGGCTCAGTTAAAAGACGTTGCTGCTACTTTACCTGCTAACCTTGTAATCGGTTCATTCGTATTAGCAGCATCAGGTTTTCCTTTCTCCGTTATCTTCGGACAGATTCCTGTTATCTGGTCAGGCTGTACAGATTTAACACACAAAGAAGCCATGGGTGCAGCAGTATTAGGTGCAACCATGAGATTGATCACAGCCGGTTTAGTTGCTATTCTTTTGACTCCACTTCTGGTCTAGGTTGCGGCCGGGCCGAAGGGAGCCATAAGTGGGGGGGCGTAAGCCTCCTCGCTTTTTTATTGCCTTAAAATCCTTGTTATACTTTGTTACAGCAAGCCGTTGAGAGGAATGGAAAAATCACCGCGTCCATCCCAATAAACATGCACATCGGGACGAGCCAACAGGATATCCTTTGTTTCATTAGAATTGTGGATGCGCAAGCTGAAATAAGTCTTTATTTCTGCCTGATCCAGGACTTTATTGTTCTTAATTCTTAATTTAAGGTCTGATAATTCTTTTTCCAAGACGGGAACGGGTTTAGTATCTTCTGCTTCCAACATTTTCAGCCCTGTGCCTAATTCATAAGTGGCTCTGCGGCCTGTAGCGGCAACTTTTTTATGGGGAAGAATGTTACCATTGTAGTTGTATGTGTCTGTGCCTACGGAGAGGGGTAGTAATACATCATCATTGTAAAGCTCTAAGCGAAAAATGTGGCCGGGAATTAAGGAAAGAGTAGTTTCGGTAATAAGTTCGATACCCAGCAGCATTATTTTCACCTCCTTCTTAAGTTGAGTCAGAATATGAATATGTGGAGGAAATTTTTTTGTGCCTGTATAGCTGAAAATATATAAAATTCAAAATAATAAGAAATATGCCGAGTTAATGGATAAAAAGATATATGGTATGATAATATATGGAATGATAATAACAAAATATCTTAGTTCTTAAAGATTATTTTCCAATACCTATATAAAAGAAGAGGGATTACCAATGAAAATTGTTGCTGATTTACACACTCATACTATTGCCAGTGGTCATGCTTACAGTACAATCTCGGAAGTGGTAATGGGTGCAAAGAATAAAGGCTTGGAACTAGTGGCTCTTACAGAGCACGGGCCTCAGCTTCCCGGAGCTCCCCATGCCTATTATTTTGGAAATATGCGAGTCCTGCCGTCGGAAATAGCAGGTGTTAAAGTACTAAAAGGTGTAGAAGCCAATATCATCGATGATGAGGGGAATTTAGATTTGCCCGTTAGATACTTAAAGAAGTTGGATCTTGTTTTGGCCGGTTTACATGACGAATGTTTAGAGCCTGATAATTGTGAACTCAATACAAAAGCTCTAATTAATACTATGAAAAACCCTTATGTGGATGTAATCGTCCATTCGGGAAATCCTCGCTACCCTGCAGATTATGAAAAATTGGTCCAAGCGGCAGTAGAATATAATGTGGCTATAGAAATCAATAATAGTTCTTTAACCTTTTCCAGGAAAGGAAGTTTAGATAACTGCCGGGAAATTGCCAAACTGGCGGGAAGGCTGGGAGCCGTTGTTTCTTTGGGAAGTGATGCCCACTGGGCAGATCATGTGGGGGAATTTACCCAGGCTTTGCAGCTGGTAGAAGAGGGGAAAATACCCGCTGAACGAGTACTGAATACTTCTGTAGACAGGATTCAAGAATATCTGCGGGAACGAAAAAGTAAGTTAAAAAAACGTAAATGAGTATAGTCCTTTCCCCTCTGGAGCAACCTAGAACCAGGGGTGATGGAATGGCAAACTTAACCGTAGGAGTACAAGCGGAATTGACAGAAGTAGCGGACCAGCTCCAAGAGGCCGGTTTTAACGTAGTTGATATTAGAAATCCCCAGGCTAACTTTTCTGCCATGGTTTATTCCAGTAATATAGAGAGTGAGGCGGAAAATGTAAGGGAAGAATATGCTGCTGAATTGGGGGATGTACCCTTGTCTGCTACTACAGGTTCTGCGGAAGGATTTGTTTTAATGTTAAATGCCGCAGAAATGAGTACGGAGGAAATTGTGGCCCGGATTAAGGGACTCTAAATGCAGAAAATCATAAAATATGTCTAGTAGGCTATGGCTTATTAGACATATTTTTTCTCAAACTTTATTATGAAAAGAGAATATTTTAATACAAATAATAGCAGGAATTTAATTACTGAATATTGTATAATGTATATTGAATGGATGTATACCCACATCCAATTTAAAGGTTACGGAGGTATAGCTATGAGCACTAAGAAGGGACGAGTGGGAATCACTGATACTACCTGGAGGGATAGTCATCAGTCTTTATTGGCCACACGGATGAAAATTGAAGATATGCTGCCCATTGCCCAAAAAATGGATGAAGTAGGCTTTCATTCTATGGAAGTATGGGGAGGAGCAACATTC
>JAHDSB010000171.1 GCA_018433015.1 Clostridia bacterium
ACTACATTACTTCCAATGTAGTTCCATTTTTTTATTGTCCTCAACCTTATTCTTAATAGGTTTTTCTTGGCTTATTGTCAATAATTCATCTCCCATTTCAGTGCATCTTTAGCTGGATTCTTGTCAAAGAAATGATCAGCTCCATATTCTATACAAATTGGTTCTTGTGATTTTAATGCCTTAAATGTATACGTCCTTGTAATGGTTTCACCTGGGTATAATTTATTAAAAAAGCCATATTGAGGCTCAGATTCTCCATTTTTGTAAAATATTTTAAATGTCCCTTCATCAATAGCTTGGTCAGTAGTATTATTTTTCTGATTATATTCAATTGTAAACTCCATATACTGCTCTTTCTTATTCGTTTTTATTTTTGTTACTTCTACTGTCATATTATTATCCTTTGAAATATAGGGCTTATTTAAATCACAATACGGTAACTCTAATTCGACTTCTTCACACGGGATTTCCATGACAATCTGCACCGTTCTTATTGAAGAATTCCAATTCACATTAGCCCCAAAACACTCACTAATAAATCTTAATGGCACCATTGTGCGATTTTCAATAATAGTTGCTCCAACAGCTAACTCAACTCTATGGTCATTTACCAATGCTACTGGCTTATCAATAAATAAATTTATTTTTTTATTTTCCTTTTCAATATTAACTGTTTTGGTTTCCGGATCCCATACTACGGTGGCTCCAAATGCTTCCATAATAGCCCTTGCTGGCAATAGTGTAATCCCATTAACAATTTGTGGAGAAACATCAAAAGTCATCACTTTACCGTTTAGTTCAACATTTATATCACTAGATACCGCTAGCAAAGCTGTAGAATATAGACTCAAGACACATACAAGCAAAATGACAGTAGCTATCTTTTTTTTACCTATCATTAAAATACCTCCTTTACTCAAGACAATATGTCACTTTCATATATTAACTACCTAAGATTGAGTTTTCTCCATATTTTGTAAACATCCTGCTAGTAACAAAAATTTTCGATTTAATTGTTAGAACATAGGTTTTTTTAAGCCAGTTAGTTCTCACTTCATTGCTGCGTATAAAAAAAGAGCAGCAGATATTCAACTGAATGCCTGAAACCCCAGCTATTGACAAAGAACCAATTTCTTTTCAACAAAATAAAAAAAGACCTTTCTGGTCTTGGTTTTTAAGTGGTGCCCGGAGCCGGACTTGAACCGGCACGAGATTTAAGTCTCGCAGGATTTTAAGTCCTGTGCGTCTGCCTATTCCGCCACCCGGGCGTGGTGGTATAATTTTTTTGGAGGTGCGGGTCGGATTTGAACCGACGAATGGCGGATTTGCAGTCCGCAGCGTTAGCCTCTTCGCCACCGCACCGTACCTTGCTCAACTAATGCATAGATTATTTTACCAAATCAATTTACTCAAGTCAAGTGCCAAATTCCCTTGTTTAGCACCATCTACCTCTGATAAAAACAACCTGGTCCTTACCAGGTGATATATCTGGAGCGGAAGACGAGATTCGAACTCGCGACCCTCGCCTTGGCAAGGCGATGCTCTACCACTGAGCCACTTCCGCGCTTATTAACTAAGATGGTGCCTCGGGGCGGAATCGAACCACCGACACGAGGATTTTCAGTCCTCTGCTCTACCGACTGAGCTACCGAGGCAAGTTGCTCTCGCAACCGACATCTAGTATTCTACCATGCATTTCACATCATTGTCAACATCTTTTTTATCTTTTTCTAAATTTCTAGAATTAAAATATAAATGACCATCAAATCTCAGAAAACACTAGCTTTTAAAGCACTACCTACTAGGGGAATTATAAAGAACGAAGAAAATCATCTGTTATTTTATTAATTAGATCTGAAACTATCCAGAGTTCTTCCTCTGTTATTTCATCCACATGTATGCCACAACAAACAACAATATTTCTATTCAATTTAGAGGAAAGTCTATGGGCAATCACACGAGCTACTTCATCATCCTTATGCCCTAATAAGGCGAGCACTGAAGTAGTAGCGCTCAACTTATGGGGGTCAGCTAAGCTGGGTCTCACCGCACTAAGAGCTACCGCTCCTAAATGAGGGCGGTCACCCCCTGTAACAATTATACACATATCTTCCCCCATGGGAATAGCTTCTAATTTGATTTTTATTCGGCCCTGCTCCCTAATGAGTTCTCTCATTAATTCTCGCCCCCTCTCACCTCTTAGCTTACTATATGGCCCTTATATCGGTCTCTCCCCAACGTTTAAAGCCTTTGATATCTATGTCAAAAATATTTAAAGCCTTCCCAATAATATGTTTAGTTAAATCCTCTACACCCACAGGATGATTATAGTAAGTTAACATGGGGGGTAAGATGGTAGCACCCAACTCAGCCAAATAAAGCATATTTTTAAGGTGGATAGGACTTAAAGGAGATTCCCGGGCTACTAATACTAAATTTCTTCTTTCTTTGATAGTAACATCCGCTGCCCGTAAAACTAGATTATCCGAATAACCGGTGGCTACTCCGGCTAAAGTCTTCATACTGCACGGAATGATTACCATGCCCTCTGTTTTAAAGGTTCCACTAGCTATACTGGCTCCTATGTCTTCCACCGGATATACCTTAGTAGCCAACTCTTTTACTTCTTCGGTAGTAAATTTGGTTTCTTGCTCTATGGTCCTTTCCGCACCTTTAGATACAACTAAATGTGTTTCCCAGTGGGGGAAATCCTGCATTGTCTTTAACAATTCTATCCCCAATTGGGCTCCGCTGGCACCACTCATAGCAACTACTAATCTTTTGGGAGCTTCAAAATGCCGTTCTTTAAGTTTTTCTTTTTTATCCTTCATGTCATTACCCCCCTTTATTATTTATATCAATCCAGTGATACTCCACCAGGCCGCTTCTAAGATTACAATAATAAACACAACGGCCGTAAGAGGTATACCCAATTTAATTACATGCTTATCTGTATACATGCCGTTATCCTCACCTAAACCTACCAGCATATTGAGATGGTGGAAGGGAAAGATGTAATGTAATGCAATGGAGGTATAAACAAATAAAGCCGGAACCAATGGGCTTATGGAGGTGTTATTAGTAAAAACTAACAGAGCAGGAATTGCAATACCCATAACTGCTATTACACTACCTAATACCATATGCAGCAAAATGCTAATAACGGCTATGATGAGACCTAATATAAAGGGGTTAGTAGGAACACTGGAAGGCAATATTACCGTAGCCAGCCATTCATTCATCCCTGTTACTGCACCGATTTTACCAATGGATATAGCTGCCGTTAAGAATATTAAGACATGAATAGGTACTTGACCCCAATCTTTAGGAGTTAAGGTTTCCCCGATAATAGGTAAGCTCATTAGCATGGCCACTAGCAAAGTAACCCATCCTAATGGTATTCCGTGAAGAGAATCAGTCATCCATAGCACTATAGCAATAGCAATCCACAGAGAGGACCTTTTTTCTTTTTCTGATACGGAACCTAGGTTGGCTAACCTCTCTGCTATTTCTTCTTTGTTTATTTTAAAGGCGCCTTCGGGTTTAAATAACACTAACACCAGAATCAACGTTAAAATGCTGGCCACCAAAGATGGTATCCCCATATTTATAAACCACCCCACCCAGCTTAACTCTGCTCCGGAAAAGCTGACGGCCAGAGGGTTGATTACACTATCACCCGTAAGGAAAATCATTGATACAGGCACTGAACAAGCAAAAACCGTAAAGCCAATCTTTGCACTATCCTCTTTAGATAATTTAGCACTCTTGATAACCACCGCCATAACAGACATAATCAAGAAGGCCCGCGGCCAGGGATGAGGAATTAATAAACTTAAAATAAAGGTCAAAGCAAAGATAGTATATATGGCAGTTTTCCAAGAACTTACATACTTAAGGATCAATTTATAGGCAATTCTCTCTCCTAAGCCGGAGGATTTAACGGCTGCCGCAATCAAATAAGCTCCGATTACCAGATACATAGTATCCATGGTCCACAGCACAAAGACCTCCTTAGCAGGAGCAACATTAAATATAATTAAACAACATAAATAAAGTCCAGATACATAACCGGGTTGTGCTATACTTGTAGCCCAAAATACTACCGTCATCAGACTTAAAGCTAAACATTTTTGACCTTCCGGGGATAGTCCTTCTAAATTAAGATTCCAAATTATTAAGGCAACTAATAAGCCAGAGATAAAACCGATCTGACGTTTATATTTACTTAAACTAAAGCCCTCCACTTTAGTCGCAGTATTTACAGTCATTTGTGTTCCTCCTTTTCAAAATCATTGGTAAAAAAGGGCCTCGAAAAGCTGTAACTTTCAAGGCCCCTTCTCTATTTGTAAAATAACTATTTAACCAAAGGCGGAATGGGACAAGGTATTTGTAATGTATCTAGATCTACTTTATCTAATTGAAACCAAGGGTCCCTTTTTTCCGGATTAATAACATCTTCTTCCTCGGTAGAACGCCAGCTATAATTACATCTATCACATAAATATACTTCCCAAGCTCCACTTCCATCCGGTGCTTCAGCTACTTTATGAGCATCCCCATGCAGGCAACGAACACACTTCATATTGATAATCCTCCTTCATCAAACAAATTTTTTTAGCAAATATTTGTCTAATTACTTAATTTGACTATGTAAATCTGCGATTATTTTCTGATAATATTCAGCTTTATCAACTTTTTCCACCATTTTCACTTCACGCAACACTCTTTCAGGAGCCATAGGTGTGGTAGCATCAATGATGACTTTTACACCCATTCCCGGAGGTTCTGAGGCGGGATCAAGAGGCATACCCGGTGTACCAGGAACCACTATAACGTCTTGACTACCTCTTATTCTGGTAGAGAAGGCCCACATAACTTGATTTAAATCAAATGGATCTACATCGCCGTCTACTAAAATAATATTTTTAGCATAAGAAATTCCATGGGGTGTAGTAGCAAGTCTCATAGCTACTGATTTGGCATAGCCGCCGAATCTCTGATCAGTGGCAATTATAACAGTCAAACCATGCTGATACAGGGCGTTAACAGCTTTAACTTCCGGCATAGTTTCTTTTAATTGTTTATATAAAGGAACACAAGTATTTAAGCCTAAGAGAGTATCGATTTCTGTCCAAGGTCTACCCAGATAAAGGTTTTCAAAGATGGGATCTTTACGATGGGTTACTCTCTTAATTTTTATTTCTACTTGTTTCCTAGTTCCGGAATAACTGCCCGGGAACTCGCCAAAAGGACCTTCACAAACACGTTTTCTGGGGATTATTTCCCCCTCCAGCACAATTTCAGCACCGGCAGGAACATCCAGGTCATAACCAATACATTTTGTCAATTCCATGGGGATTCCGTTGATGGCAGCGGCATACTTATACTCTGATTGATTATAATTCAGAGGCGTGCTAGCCATAAAGGTAAGCATGGGATCAACACCTAAGCAAATAGCAATAGGCAGAGGTTGATTTTTTTCTTCGGCTTTTTTCAAGTGGATAGCCACATCATGGAAAGCTAAACCCTGCATAGCAACAGTATCTGGCCCTTGTACTTGGACACGATAGGTCCCTACGTTTTCTTTATCAACATTATCGGGATCTTCCGGATCTTTAGTTACAATAGAGGCCTTAGATAAATAAAAGCCAGCATCATTTTTGTTGATTCTAAATAATGGTAATATCTCATATAAGTTAATATCTTTTTCAATTACCACTTCTTGACAGGGAGCATCTTTAACCCATTTCAATTCCCCCGGATAACTATCCCAACGATCTGCTAATTCGTAGAATTGATCCTTCAGATTAGTGTTTTTGTCCATGCCCATCATGATGGCATGATTGGCCCAGGAGCCATGCACATTTACTGCTAATTTTTTACCTTTATATCCTTTTACATTATCTATAATTACTGCTGGTCCAGTTGAGCCTATATCTTGGCTACCTCGTTGAATTGCTCTAATATCAGGTTCTGGTAAGATTTCGTCATGAAAATAAACTAGTTGTCCTTCTTGTTCTAACTTTCCAAGAAACTCACGTAAATCACGAAACATAAATTAAACCTCCTTGATATAATTTTTTTATTTGGTACCTAGCAACTCAACTATCTGAACACCCCCCATTAAAAATTTCACAAATTATTTATTATTGCTTAATAACAGGCTGGTCTTTCCTTGCTTGATATAAAAGTAACATTATTCAGAACTTTATTTAATTACCCATTCGGCTAAAAAAAGTATGATTTTACAAAGGAACGTCATAATGGCCTAGGCCATTATGACGTTTGCATCTAAAGTACTAATTCTTTTGTACTACATTAAAAAAGGTTATTATTCTACGCAACTTAATAAAAGGAGTTTATCCCTGTGGTAAAGAAATATTTCTTGAAAACATAAAAAATATCATCAATTTTAAGGAGATTTGAGTTAATGAAAAATTTTCAGTCTTTCGAATTACTATCCAAACTCCAACTATGTCAGGATCTACTATCAGAAAAATTCGACTTTTGTTTGGTTTTAGTTAATGGAAAAGGTGAAGAAGTAACATTACCCTCAGGTTTGCCCCTCCTCTGTTACGAGTGTGAAAAGGTCTCCAGCCGGTGTCATATTTGCCTACAACAAGTAATCAACCAAGTAAATAGCTCTAACACTTCCCTCACTCACAAATGTCCTGGTGGCCTCTATGTAAATGTGTATTTAACTAGCTTATCTCCTCCGGAAAAACCCCTCTATCTAGTTAGTGGTAGAACCCCCGACTTAACAGCTTTCAACAACCATTTAAACCTGCTACATGCCTTTTATTCCCTACCTCTTAGTTGGCCGGAGGAAGCAAAAACCAGCCGCAGGGTACAACAAACCTCACCCTCCAGCATGATCTACGGTCTGACCAACCAGGAAATAAATATTTTAAATTATTTAGTAGCAGGCTTGTCCAACAAAGATATCGCCCAAAAACTTAATATTAGTCAAAGTACTGTTAAAACCCATGTGGCCCATGTCCTGGAAAAACTAAAAGTTTCTAATCGTACAGAAGCCGCCACAGTAGCCCTCAAGCATAAAATTGTGATGAGTGACCGCCATGCATAGTAAAGAAGGACGGGAACGGACTACTATTTATCGGGAATTATTAAATTCATTTATTATTATCTTAATTATTTTCCTAAGTTTATTTACATTCTTTGCTACCAAAATTATTTTCACACGCTTGGATGCTAATATTAATACCTTGCTCGATCGTTCTTTAACTTTAGCTTGGGATGAATACAATGATTTCTTTAGGAAAAGTACGGCCATCCTTTCCTCTGTAACCTCTTTAACTAAGGAACCTAAATATAATGATGCAGCGCAAGAACATTTAACTGATTTTGATGAAAACGTATGTAAAATCTTAGACAAGCAAAAGGACTTTGACTTCTGGCTAGTGGTTAATAACGCCGGCCAGATTATTAATAGCAGCAAAGGAAAAAATGCTAAGTTCCCGCAAGATATGGTTTTCTTATTACAAGATTCTTGGCAAAAAGGATTACAGCTTACTACTTCAGAAAAAATCCCTATCAAAAAATTATTAGCCTTTAATCCGGCTCTGGTTGAAAAGGCCTTAGTAACTATCAAAGATCCTGGGGAAGAACAGAATACTACTAATGCCATTTTTCAAATAACTGCTGTTCCTTTTAAAAACCAACAGGGTAGCACTTTAGGCTCCGTAGTGACGGGGCATCTTTTAAACAAAAATAGTGAAATTGCCCACAATTACTCTACTAAGATCCCTAATTCCTTTTTGTCTGTTAGCATTGGTGGCATACGGATTGCAACTAACCTCTCTACCGATTTCCAAAAAGAATACTTAGGCAGTATACAAACTGAAGAACTAATACAAGCGATTAAAGACGGCAAAAGATATTTTGGACAAGTAAAACTAGGCCCCACAGAAACTCATATCGTAACTTCCGATCCCATCTACAATTTACAAGGAAAAGTAATTGGAGCTTTAACAGTGGGAGTTCCTTCCCATGGCTTAGCAGATCTAAAAAAAGACACTACCTTTTATATCCTCATGTCTGCTCTAATCTGCCTAGGTATCGCCTTCGCCATAAGTTCTTTTCTGTCCAAAAGGCTCTCCCGTACCGTATTGGATATGAGTAAAACAGCTAAGGAAGTTTCTCAATTGGAAACAATAAATTCTCATCAGTTATTAAAACTTATTGATAGTCAGCAACCCACAAAAATCAGGGAAATTTGGTATTTACAACTTTGCTTGAATAAGATGGCCACTTCCCTGTTAGAAAAAATTGAAGAAAACCAGCGCTATTTAAAAGCCTTGGAAGAGGATAAAGCAGAATTACAGCGTTTAACAACAGAACTGCAAGAAACTAACCTTACCTTGGAAAACAAAGTTAAAGAACGTACCCATGAGCTCTGGAAGGCTGTTTTAGAATTAAGAGAATTAAATAATCTTAAATCAAAATTCCTCGCCAATATGAGCCACGAAATACGGACACCCTTAAATTCCATCATTGGTTTTTCGGAAATGCTTGATGATGAATTGTTTGGAGAATTAAATTCTACCCAGAAAGAATACGTGCAAATAATTCTTAACAGTTCCCAACATCTCTTGGAATTAATAAATAATATCCTGGACCTCTCTATAATCGAGCAAGGAAAAATCACTCTAAGCAAACAACAAATTGATATAAACTCTACAGTTTTCTCCGTAATCACCATTATCAGACCCCAGGCAGAAAACAAAAATCTATCCTTACAAGTTGAAATTGGTGAAGATTTGCCCTTTATTGCTGCTGACCCCACCAGAATCAAGCAAGTTCTTTATAATCTGCTTGCTAATGCTGTAAAATTCACCCCTTCCGGCGGCACAATTAAGGTAAAAGCAGAATTAGAAAATTCTTTTATTAAAATAACGGTCCAAGACACAGGAGTTGGTATTAAACCCGAGGATCAGACCTACATTTTTGATGAATTCTATCAGGCGGAAAACAGTTATGAAAGAAAATTTGAAGGTGTTGGCTTAGGTTTACCCCTCTCAAAACATTTAGTAGAACTTCATAACGGTAAAATTGAACTTTTCAGTGCTATTAATGAAGGCACCACGGTGATTGTTTATTTACCTGTCTTATGATACTAATTTTGGATAAGGGAGGATAAAAATATGGAAAATACCACTGCTACCAAGGTTCTGATCGTAGAAGATACCCCCACCAACATCAAGTTAGTGCGAGACCTGCTCAGGTACCATGGTTTTCAGGTTTTAGAAGCCTCCGAAGGCAATTCGGCCTTAGCTCTGATAAATAAAGAAAAACCTGATCTTATCTTAATGGATATTTCTTTAAAGGGTATAAATGGACTTTCCCTTACTAAGCAAATAAAAAGCAATCCCTCCACTAGCCAGATTCCCATAATAGCCTTAACAGCCCATGCCATGAAACAACATGCCGAAGATGCCCGTAAGGCCGGATGTGATGGGTTTATTACTAAACCTATTAATACCAGGGCCTTCCCCGGGCAAATCTCCCAATATCTTTTCCAGAACATATAAGAAGGAGAATTAGCGAAGATGCCAAAAGCAAAAGTACTTATTATCGAAGATGATCCCAATAGTGCCAAATTAATCTCAGACTTTTTAAAAGTACATGGATATTACATAGTTTGTGTAACTAATGGAAAAACCGCTTTACAAGAAGTAGCAAAAGAAGCCTTTGATATAATTCTTTTAGACCTGCGCCTTCCGGGACAAAATGGTTTTATGGTTGCCGAGCATTTGCGCCAGAGTAGTTTTGCTGCCCCTCTCCCCATTATAGTAATTAGCGCCTATACCGATAAGCAGAATAAACTTCGTGCTTATCAGGCCGGGGTTAATTATTTCTTAAGTAAGCCCATTAATACTCGCGAACTATTAATGATTGTAAAAAATCTCATTCAACAGGAACGCGAAAAAATACTGTCTGTGCAACGCAATATCGGAAATAATATTGAACATCATTTAGGGCGAACCCACCATACCCTGCAAGTAGTAACCCATTGTAGTCATTTAGCCCAACTAATGAATGTTCCCTCTGAAGATCAAACCCTGCTCTTAAGGGCTGCAGAATTTCATGATGCGGGCTTATTAAATCCCCAATGTCCTGAAGGTCACGAACAATTAAGTGCAACAATAGCCCGGACTCTGGGCTTATCAGAAGATGTGGCCACCATCATATCCTACCATCACTATTTACCTGAAGGGGAAGCAAATAAACTCCCTGCAAATTTGTTACCACTGATCGAAATAATGCAAATGGCGGAAAAAACGGAAGAAATCTATCGCCAATCTCCCCTTACCTTCCAGGAAGATCTGCAAAAAAATTTAATTCCCTCTCCTTTTTTAACATATTTATCAGAAATAATAAGTACAGAATCATAAAATAATAAATATTACTATAAAAATAAACCCGCTGTTTATCCTAGGATAATAGCGGGTTTCGTACATCAAGATAGAACTTATTTACTTTGTATATGCCAGTAGGGCTTCCCTGACCAATTTAGCTCCTAAAACAGAGGTTATATCAGAATTATCATTGAGGGGAGAAACCTCCACAATGTCCATCCCCACTACATTCAGATCTTTCATGGCTAATATGGCTTCAATAATCTCTCGGGAAGTGCATCCTCCCGGCTCGGGAGTGCCTGTACCGGGGGCAAAGGCTGGGTCAACGCAATCTATATCCAGGGTGATATAGACCGGCTTATCCTTTACTTGACCTACCACGGTATTTAAGGCGGGAAAAATCTCATTTACATACATGTTAGTATGCTCTTTAGCAAAAGTGAACTCTTCTTTCGTCCCCGAACGAATACCAAATTGATATAATCTCTTGTCCCCTAAGAGTTTGGCCGCTTTATACATCACAGTAGCATGAGAATTTTCTTCTCCCTCATATTCTGTTCGTAAGTCGGCATGAGCATCAAAATGCAGCACTACTAAATCAGGATAAACCTTATGACACGCCTTAATTAAAGGATATGTAACTAAATGCTCTCCCCCCAAAAAAATAGGGAGTTTCTTATCCTGAAATAATTTATCTGCTACACCTTCTATCATTTCTAAGCTCTTAGAAACATTGCCAAAGGGCAAGGTTATATCTCCGGCATCATAAAAACTACAGTCTTCCAGGCTTTTATCCTGATAGACACTGTATTCTTCAATTCCGTAAGAAATTGTGCGAATCTGCTGAGGACCTGTCCGAGATCCCGGCCGCAAACTCACTGTATAATCCATGGGCACTCCCACCAAAACAGCTTGAGCATGTTCATAATCCTCATGGGCTCCCATAAAACCCGTTAAACGATATAAATTTTTATGCATGCAAAACCTCCGCAAGTACTATTTTGCTTTTCTCAAGCCCCTCTTAGAAATTCATGGTTTCCTTTGATGTTAGTAGTTGTTTTACAAAGTTAGGCAATACCAGAGATGCCAAATGAATCTCCGGATTATAATAGCGTGTATTAGTATCAGGTATACCGGCAGGATCTACCTGCTCCGGATTATACTTTTTAGACCCAATTGTAAAAGTCCACATGCCAGAAGGGTATGTAGGAATATATGCATGATAAAGCTTAACTAAAGGAAATATCCCTTGTAAGGTATTGTTAACATGAGTTATGATTTCCGGTTCTAAGAAAGGTGACTCCGTCTGGGCTACCATCATGCCATCTTCCTTTAGAGCAGCATATACATTTTTATAAAACTCTGCTGAGAACAAACCTGCTGCCGGTCCTATAGGGTCTGTAGAATCAATGATGATTATATCAAAGGTGTTTTTATTTTCCTTGATATATTTAATCCCATCATCTACAATAACCTTCACTTTAGGACTCTTGAATCCTTCCGCTATCTCCGGAAAATACTTTTTAGAATTCTCTATTACCTGTCCATCTATTTCCACTAAAGTAGCTTTTTCTACCTTAGGATGTTTAGAGATTTCCCTAAGAACTCCCCCGTCTCCTCCTCCGATAACTAAAACATTTTGGGGGTTAGGATGAGTGTTCAGAGCTACTAAGCTAATCATCTCATGATACACAAACTCATCCTTGATATTTGTCATTACACAATTATCTAAAAAAAGCATGGGACCATAAGCGTACGTATCAACAACAGCCAAATGTTGAAAATCTGTTTTTTCTTCGTGCAAGAATTCTTTCACACGAAAGGAAATTTTTACATCGTCAGTTTGTTTTTCAGTTACCCATAAATCAGTCTTCAATTTTACAAAACCTCCTAGTACCCAATTTTAGCGCTAGTGGCAAATATTGCACATTATTAGCGGATTAACAGTGTTTATTATAACAGATTTAGCAAAAAAGCAAATATATTTATCTACACTCTTTTTAAACTTCTATAACTTCTTTTAAAGGTATATACGGTAAATTATGGGCTCTGGCCACTGCTTCATAGGTAATTTGCCCTTCAACCACATTTACACCCTTACTAAGGCATGAATTATCCAGGACAGCTTCCTTCCATCCCTTATTAGCAAGTTCTACAGCGTAAGGTAAAGTTACATTAGTCAAGGCAAACGTGGCAGTACGTGCTACGGCACCGGGGATATTAGCAACTGAATAATGGACTACCCCATGCTTGATAAAAACAGGATCACTGTGAGTCGTTACGCGATCAATAGTTTCAATAGAACCCCCTTGGTCTATGGCTACATCTACAATAACGGAACCCGGCTGCATCTTTTCCACCATTTCTTCCGTCACTAAACGAGGAGCTTTAGCACCGGGAATAAGCACCGCACCTACTAAAAGATCGGCATCTGCTACTTCTTTGGCAATGCTGTAACGATTAGACATGATGGTAGTTACTCTACCCATGAAAATGTCATCTAAATATGTTAAACGATCAGGATTCTTTTCTAATATGGTTACGCGGGCTCCCATGCCAACAGCAACTTTGGCCGCATTAGTACCTACCGTACCCCCGCCGATAATTACTACTTTACCGGGTTCCACACCGGGCACACCGCCTAATAGTACTCCCCTACCTCCAAAGGGCTTTTCTAAAAAATGGGCCCCAATTTGCACCGCCATCTTGCCTGCAACTTCACTCATAGGCGTAAGGAGCGGTAAGCTTCCATTAGCCAGCTGTACGGTTTCATAAGCTATGGCTGTTACTTGCTTTTTCTGTAAGGCTGCGGTTAATTCCCGGTCCGGAGCTAAATGCAAGTATGCAAATAAAATCTGCCCCTCCCGAAAATATTCATATTCCGCCGCTAGGGGTTCTTTAACTTTGATAATCATCTCCGAACCGGCATAAATAGCTGAAGCTGTATCTAAAATTTTGGCCCCTGTTTGCTCGTAATCCATATCGGTAAAGCCACTACCACCACCGGCTCCTTTTTCAATAAAGACAGTATGTCCATTCTTTACTAGTGCATCTACACCTGCAGGAGTGATACCAACGCGATACTCATTATTCTTAATTTCCTTTGGTATGCCAATAATCATAACAAACCTCCTACTTGCTTTCTCTTTGTTATTATTTAAATCAGCACCTGTAATTATGTTATTTAAATAACAATAACGGAGACAAAAATATTATCCCCGTTAATAAGCTTCACCGATAACGTTCCGCCCCTATAATAATAAGTGAACTTATAATAATGATAAGTCCTATCAGAAAATAGTCAAATTTGCTAAAACTAATATCCCGGTAATAAGTACGCTTTTCATATTTGCGAAATCCCCTTAACTCCAACAGAATCGAGAGCTTTTCCGCCTTCTTATAAATCATATAAATAATGGGCGAAAAAAGGCTCACATACACTTTAATAACCTTTCTTTTATAAACTTTTTTTAAATCAACTCCCCGTAATTGGATAGCAGCTAGAGTATTTTGCAATTCATCTTTTAATACGGGTAAAAAACGAATACCAATTTGAATCATTAGGATAATCTCGCCCGGTACTTTCATTTTTACTAAAGCTAAGACTAAATCTCCCCCTGGACAAGTAACTAATAGCAGCCCTGACAGAGCAAGAATACTAAAGCGGAAGAAGATAGTAGCTCCATAAAATACACCGTCTGTAGTTAATAAATAGAGGTCTCCCCACCTTAAGAGGGGCTTTCCGCTATGGACAAAAAAACTCTGCATTAAAATTAGTCCCAAATAAAAAAAAAGCATATACTTCATATTACCTAAGATCCTCAAGGGAACCCTAAAGGCTAATAATATTGCTATGCTCAGTAAAAATAATCCCGCTAAAACTACCAGGTCCTGATAAATTAAAGCAAATAGTGACAAGATTGCCACAATCAATAATTTGGTCCTTACATCAACTTTCATCACAGTCAACCTCACCGCGGACCATATGTACTCTCCTTCCTTGAAAATCCTTAATAAAAGCTCTATCATGACTGATCAGGATTATCCCTGTTCCCCTGGACCATATATTGTACAAAATAGACTGCAAATGTTTTTTCCGCTTCTTATCCAGGCTTTTAGTTGGTTCATCTAAAATTAAAAATTCCGGTTCCAGAACCAGTACCGCCGAAATAACTACTAATTGTTTTTGACCCTCACTTAGATTGTAGGGTAGCTCATCCTTGAGGTGCCACAAATCAAAATACTCCAGATATTCTCTCGTGAGCCTATAAGTATCTGTTCTTGTTTTTCCCTTCCATTTCAAACCGAAGGCAATTTCTTTATAGACAGTAGTGTTAAACAGCATTTGGTAAGGCCTTTGGGAGACATAGCCTAATTTTCTTCCGATTTCCGGTAAAGGGTATTTCTCTATGGGGCAATTGTGCAAATAAACCTGCCCTTTTTGAGGTTTCAATAAACCTAACATCAACTTGGCCAATGTTGATTTTCCACTACCATTCAAACCTGTAATAGCTATTTTTTCGCCTTTAAATATCTGCAAAGAAACACTGCTCACTGCAGGTTCCTTCCGTCCATAATAGGTATAACTCACCTGATCTAAGCTAATAAGGGACATCTTAGTCACCGCTTTTTCTAGTTAAAACTTATTTTACCCTGCTCCAGGTGCAGCACCCGATCAAAAAGGGGCAGAGCTTGTAAAGTATGATCCACAATAACTAGGGTCTTCTCTTCTTTTAGCTTATTCATTACTTCCAAGATTTGTCGGGAAGCTCGCTCATCCAACATGGACAAAACTTCATCAAAAATAATTATTGAAGGATTTAAAGCCAAAACAGTAGCTATGGCTACCAATTGTTTTTCTCCCCCCGATAAACGGTAAGGATATTCCCTGCGCAATCTAGTAATGCCCACCAACTCCATGGTCTCCTCCACCCGCTCCATGATCTCCCGAGGAGGTACCAGGTGATTCTCTAAACTGAAAGCAATTTCCTCTTCTACCGTGGGCATCATGATCTGATCATTAGGGTCCTGCAAAACCAGGCCTATTTCCGGGGCTAAATTGTTAACCGGTATTTCTTTGGTATTAAGCCCCTTGATCATAACCTTTCCCTGCATCTGTCCTTGAAAAAAATGAGGGATTATACCACAAAGGCAACAGCATAAGGTGCTTTTACCACTGCCGTTGGCTCCCACAATACCTATACTCTCCCTTTCTGCTGCCCGAAAGGAAATATCCCGCAATACGAAATGACCCGACCTATAAGCATATGATAAGTTTTCAACTACCAAAGGAAACATAACAGCCTCACTAACTATCGGCTTTTACTTTATTTAATTGTTTGATAACATCATATACCTTAAACCCAATAACGCCTCCGACTCCTCCGGATATTGCAGCCAATCCTAAACTAATACCCAGGGGAATTAAGGGTAAATGCATAAAAACCACACCCATTAAGAAAGCCCCTGTAACATTAGCAGTTAATCCTGCCACTAGACCGGAAAAGACTGAGGAAACATATTTAGGAAAGATGAACATAACTAGTTCCAAAGTTATGCCCGGCATAATATAAATTAGCAAGTTCCCTAGTCCTTTGTTACCCAACATATCAAAGATAACGACTAAAACAGCCTGAACGATTCCTACCAAAATAGCCGTCCCTCTCTTACGGGTAATACTACAGGCCAAGACAATCCACAGCATATAGAAAACACCTGCTACGGCACCAGCGGGAATAAGTGTCCCCGCTAAAATTTGGGCTAACATTCTCACAAAAGGCTTAGTGGCTATACCACAAGCTGACAATAAAGCAATTATTAATAAATCAAAAGTGCTAAACCTGCGCAAAACTTTCTCCAAAACACTATACCTCCTTCCAACAAGTAATCATGACACCTTTTTTAGGATTGGGTAACCAAGGCCTGCCGTTTTTTTCCGTTGCCCATTTATTTATATGAGTTGTAATACTGGCTATGACATCTTTTCGACCGGGTAACCCTAATTTTTCCTGTAAGAATATAGCATAGTCCCCCAAATTCTCTTTTACAAAGGGCACTCCAAAATCATATTCTACCGATTCGTATTTTATTTTTAGTTCCCATTGCTGTAGCATTTGTATATATTTTTTGTAACTGCTCTGAAATTCAGGGAGCTTAATGCCAAACTTTTCATAGAGTTCTTCACTACGAAAGTCTGCGTGGTGCCCATCATAAGGTATGATCATAAAGGCTACTCTTTCGGTTATGTCTACTATTTTTTTAAGACCTGCTGGAGTTCCGATATTTCCTCCCAAACTATACGCACATACGGAAACATCAGTCTTATGGGCCGGAACTTCTAACCAGTCACCATAAAGGAAGCGGCAATTCCGGGTTTTTCCCCGTTTTGCAACCTGTTCCTCTAAAGCCTGCAAATTCTTATAATTAATATCTATGGCTTGCACTCTTAATCCTGCTTCTAGGGCTTGAAGACAAAAGGCTCCCGGACCACAACCAATATCGCTCAAGGAGCTGCACTCCTCCAAATAAGGAAGTATACGCTGCCAAAAAACCAAGGGATAATCACTGTATCTAATCCCCGCATAGTAGGCTTTAATTTCTTCCCGTGTCCAGTTCTTCTCCATGGCAGAACCTCTCCTTTATAAACATCCGCATCTGGGACTTCTCCTCTTCTTTGTTTTCTAAGGTCATTTCTCTTACCTCAATCCCCGGCATTTCAAGAATTTTCTGCATATAGCAACAGGGGTTTTCCAACTTAACAGCTAGATGATGATTCAAGATGTGACGATTACGGACAGATTTTAATACCCCTAAAACAGGTATGTCACCCTCCAGTACGTTTAATACTGCCTCCATAAAAGGCTGGCAGTCCAGCTCAATTCCTCCCAGTTCATCCAGCAGAATCAATTTTTTATCAGCGGAAAGCAGTTGATGTAAATATTCTGCAGCTGCTGCAAAAACTTCCGGTCGCTGATGCCACCGCCCTTCCTCATCACAGTAGAGAAAAATATGCTCCGCTTCCTTTAAGTTCCTAACCTGATGATTAAGTACATAATCCCTTTGTTCTGTTAGGGCTTTTAAAGAAAAGCCTTGGTAGCGCTTACCAATATAGATGCGCTGTACAAAAAATCCACCTACTTCCGAAAGATAGGGTAACAATAAGGAACGAATAAAAGTGGATTTACCTATACCAATAGCACCTTGGATAAATAAATGTTTCATTAGACGTCTCTCCAAGTTATCTTTATTCATTTTCCTTTGTGTAACAAAAATCCCCCTTGCCTATCATATTTAACCGCTTGTATCTCTGCCATGATAGCTAGGGCTATTTCTTCCGGTCTTTCTCCCCCAATATCAAGACCAATAGGAGCATGGACTTTCTCTAGTTCCTCCTGGGAAAATCCTTTTTGTTTCATATTAGCAAAACACAACTGTATCTTGTGACTACTACCAATCATACCCAGATAACGAAGAGGTTTTTTGATAACAACTTCTAAGACCTGTTGATCAAATTCATGACCGTGGGTTACAACTACTACACTGGTATTGCTATCTAGAGGGTAGTCTTGCAAAAGTTCAACCATATTGCCGACCAGCAATTCATCAGCCTCAGGAAAGCGCACCGGCGTAGCCACACTTTCCCTGTTATCTAATACTACCACTTGATAACCTAACATCTTAGCCTGCTGATAAAGGGCTGCCCCAATATGGCCTGCTCCCACAATTGCTAACTTGCCTAGACTTTTAAAAACTTGGATGAAAATTTCTATATTACCCCCACAAGCCATAGCTAATTTCCCCTTCTGGTTAAAATTATAGACAAAGGCTCGGGAAATCCCTCTTTTTAAGCACTTAATCGCATCTTCCTTGGCCTGTTGTTCCCCTGCACCACCTCCAATGGTTCCTCCCAGTATGGCTCCCTCTTCATTAACCACCATCATACTCCCCGGACCCCTTGGGGTAGAACCTTCTGCTTTTGTTACTAGAACTAAAGCCACCTCCTTATTCTCCTCAATATTTTCTGCTAAGACAGTCATTAAATGCTTTTTCATCAAATTCTATCCCCTTTTTTCTTGCTATCATAAAAACAGCCTGCACTACTCCTCCTGCTAGAGACAAGGCCTTATCAGATATAAAATAGCAGTACTCCTGGTGGCCCCGCGGATCAATATCCCCCATTTTCATACCCTTAGCAACCCTGTACCCCTCATAAATCATGCCCCGCACTACTCCTGAGATGGTAGCTACTACCGGCACTCCCTGAACTTCAGCCAGGACCTCCCCCTTTTCCACCATTTCTCCAATATCCTTACGTATCCGCACTAACCCTCTTACCGGAGATTTAAGTACTCTTTCTTTGCCAAATCCCACAATTTTACCCGGTTCTCCCGTATTTTCTTGGGCTTTTCCTGTTGTAATTACCCTTCCTAAAAAATGGCCCCGGTTAGTTTCTATTACGGCGTCAACATCAAGGGGGGCAATAAAACCTGGACCTAAGCCAATTACAATAGGAGCCATATTTTTGTTAGTCCCTAAATTTTTTTTAGCCAGAATAGCATCAACCACTATGGCAGGTTTTAGCTGAGCTATACTTTTCCCGTCCGGATCTATTAGAATAGGAATCTTATCCTCTCGCCACACTCCTAAAACTTCTGATATATCGTGACATAGTACGCCTACCAGATCTTCAACCTGCATTACACCTTGATATACAGCAGAGGCTAAAGCTACTGTTCTTCGAATAACACTAGGCTTAAGGATTTCCAAGGCCACAACCTTAAAACCTAACTTATACAATCTATAGATAACACCTGTAGCAAGATCCCCCGCTCCTCTCACAACCACAATATTATTCGTGCCCATCACAACCTTTCCTTAAGTTCAGCCCATGATGGAAGTTAGCCTTTTGTCATTCTAAAATTTATGCTTGCCCTCTAAAGATTATTCAAAAAAAATAAAAGTCTTTGCTTCCTTCAGAAGTCAAAGACTTTTATCCCCATTTTCTATTTACATTGTCGCCTTTTTTAATTCACCTTCGCTGTAATTTTAACTTCCCGAAAATCTCTATACTTCCGGTATGCGAGTCGTACCAAAGACCTATCCTGACTGTACGTAATCTTTTCTACGGCTTCTTCAATATTATAAAATCCGCCATCTAAAAAGCCTTCTTCTTCATTGATAGAAATTGTGTCTTCCACCGCTTCCATAATGAACCAGTCGATCTTGTTACATACCGGCTGTTTGCGAGAGTAAGAGTAAAATTCATAACTGGTTTCACCAGCGGGAGACAGAATATCTGCTTCAACGCCCCCTTCAATTTTAACTCTTTCCAAAGCTACATCTCGCGCCATCTGCTTGTTGCGAATTACACCTTTAGGCAATACCCATTCTTCCTTTTTGTTCTTAAGTAAGAATACTTTGTCTCCTAGGAACACTACACCGCCTGCACAAATTCTTCTCAACATAGCAAACCCTCCCATTGGATTTTTGGGAACTGATTACTGATTAATACTTAAATTCGACAACTTTAAATATTTCTCCTGCTTACAATTTAACACTAAATTAATCTTTCCTTAACTTAGCGTTAACCAGAAAAACATACAAGTTGGCAGGCTATATATCTATAGGGAGTAAGTAGCAAAACTAACACGAACCATCTCCATCTTTTACAATGTATTCTTATTGCGATTTCATAACCTAACCTTTATTCATATATATAAATGTCTACATCTTCCAACCCGTCACCCAACAAAGTGTCCACGATTACTTTCTGTACCTCTTCCCATTCCAGACCGCCTACACCCGTACCCAACTTAGGCATGGCTAAGGATTTCCAGCCATGGACTTTAACCACATCTTTCAAATTTTCCATTCCTTGTTTGATATACTCCAACTTAGATTTACGCGATTCTTCTGGGCTTGTAGGAAATAATATTACTATATAAGGTGCTGTTTGGGGCATTATAGACCATACTTTACCAATAGCCAAGTTACCGCTGGCTAAAGCTTCTTTATACTCTCCTTCTACATCAGGATAAGTTGAAACCACCTGGGAGGCTAACCCCTGAGACATAGTACCGGCAGTAGTAACACTGGTTACCAATGCTTCCGTTTGGGCTTTTAAAATATCTTGATTCTGTACATAACGAATCATTTTGACCCTCCTTTATAATATATTGCTCTTCCCTGAAGCAGCTAATCTTGTTTATAGTTTACCACTTCTTAAGACTTTTAACTTCCCCTTTATATTATATTCATCTCCTCATTAATATTTAAAAATTCAAAAAAGCAAGAGCTTGCAACTTGTCTCGGTTAATGTTAGAATTTGCTAAACATAGAGGAAAAGGTGGAGAAAATGAAGAGAATCTTTATCACTGATTTTGACGGTACTATAACTCTAAAAGATACTTGTGATGCCATGATTGAAAGATTTGCCGGTGAAGGGTGGCAGGAAATCTTAAAAAAATGGGAACAAGGAGAGTTAAGTACTAGTGTTTGTTCCCGCAGCATCTTTAAAACATTCCAAGTAACACCCGAAGATTTGAAAGCTTTTATTGCCACCATACCTTTTGATAAAAGCTTTGTTACTTTTTGTGAATACCTACAAAAAAAAGGAGAAAAATTATTCATTGTTAGTGATGGCTTTGATTTAAATATCACTACAATTCTAGAAAAATATTCTTTAACGAATCTTCCCGTTTATTGTAATAACTTATTGTATAACCAGGGAAGCTGGGATCTCTCTTGTCCTTACTCCTCGGAATGTGGACAATGTGGCACGTGTAAAAAGGCCCTGGTAAGTAAACTGAAAAAAACTTGTGATCAAATCGTTTATATTGGTGATGGCTACTCTGATACCTGCGGTTGCCAAGGAGCAGATATCATTTTTGCCAAAAGTCATCTGCTGGAATACTGCCGTTCCCATCAGATCAAGGCTTACCCCTTCACAACCTTTGCCGATATCATAGCTTTGCTGGAACAACAATAAAACTTTCTTCAGTATTTTCTGAAGTGAAATAACTATGCAAATAAGGGGTTTAACTTATATATCAAGTTAAGCCCCTTATTTTTTTGTGTAACTCTCTTTATATCACTTGTTCCCACCTTTTAGAGGGGAATGGCTTCCCCTACAGCAAAGGAATAAAAATATTTATCTTTCACTGGTTTTTGTAAGATGGTTTCTACCGCCCTACTATACAGGTCCATCTGCACCTGATACCGCAATTTTAATAAATCAAGGGTATCCTTGGTAACTAAATCCGTCTTATAATCCAATAAAACTAAACCATCTTCTTCCGCAAAGAGACAGTCGATAGTTCCTTGTAGCAACAGATCTTCCTTTAATTCCTGCCTTTCCGGATATAACTCGCCAGCAGGAAATTCCAAAGTAAAAGGTATTTCTCGTATCACCTGGGGACTCTTAAGCATTCTGCTCCCCACTGAACTTTGAAAGAATTGTACAATGGCTAAAGCATCTACGACTTTTCCCTGGACAGGACTAATAATTTCTTTATCTATCATAGCTTTAATCTGCCTATTTATGTTATCTTCCGTCATTTCTGAACTTAATTCTAAATGCCGCATCACTAAATGGAAAGCGGACCCTCTTTCACTGGCAGATAATCCGCTTTCCTCCTGCAAAAACTGGGGACGAGCTGCAAAATGGCGTTCATAAGTATAGGTGGTATTATTGCTGAATTCATCTTGGGCCAATAATTGATAGCGATTCTTTATTTCTGTTACGGAAAGTTTGGCAGGTATATCAGCTAAAAACTGATAGGAATACTGCCACCTTAATCTTTGTACCGCCTCAGCTCCTTGTTCCTCCTCTTCCACAGGCAAGAAATTCTTTATCCTGCTCAATTGTTCTTGATAGCTATTCTCCCGGTCCTGATCTTGGCCTGGAAGGCTTCCTTGATTCCAAAAATATATGTGCCATTGAGACTTATCTTCCTGGAACAAATTAAAACCCGTCTCTTGTTGCTCTGCTAAGTTTGCTAGCGACCGCAGCTTTTTCCCGGTAGGATGCCGCATTAAACATGGCCCTATCCAGTCTCCTAAACTTTTTGCTCCCCTGACGATATTTAAAGGTAGTTCCCAGGGAGAATGAAAGAGTAAATTGCTCCAATTATTAGCTTTTTTCCCTAGCTGCTTTACTCCCCCTACCATGATCAATTTTTCTTGGGCCCGAGTCATAGCAACATATAATATCCGGATTTCTTCTGCAATCATTTCTCTTTTCAATTTACTTTTTATGGCTAATTTAGCTAGTGTAGGGTATTTTAAGCGTTGCTCACTATCTACCCACATGGGTCCTAGACCTAAATCTCTATCAATCAGTATTTCTTCATTTATGTCTTTCATATTAAAACCCTTACCTAAACCAGCTAAGAATACTACGGGAAATTCTAACCCTTTACTCTTGTGAATACTCATGATACGTACTACATCTTCGTTTTCTCCCAAAGCTCGAGCCGCTCCTAAATCATTATTAGAATCCTGAAGTTTTTCCAAGAAACGCAAAAACTTAAATAACCCCTTCATATTAGTGGCTTCATATTGTTTAGCTCGTTCCAACAAAAACCTCAGATTAGCCTGGCGCTGCTTTCCTCCGGGCAGTGCCCCTACATAACTATAGAAATTAGTTTCCCTATAAATAAGCCAAATCAAATCCACCAGGGAGTGGCGACGGGCAAAAGTTCGCCAGTAATGTAAATCCTTTAGGAAGGTGCGCAGAATCTTCTTTAATTTTCCCGTTTCTCGGCGGGCCGCTAAACGCACAGCATTATAGAAATCTCCTTGGGGACGCTGTAAACGTATATTTGCTAATTCTTCCGGTGTAAGTTCTACTAAAGGAGAACAAAGTACTGCCGTTAAAGGAATATCCTGACGGGGATTATCTATGACCTTCAACAACGCAAGAACTGTTTGCACTTCCTGAGCATCAAAATAGCCTGTTCCCGAATCGGCATAAGCGGGAATAGCTAACTGGCGCAGTTCTTCTAAGAAAAGAGGTGCCGCAGTTTTAGTAGAACGCAGCAGAATAACAATATCCCGGTAATGTATGGCACGAAATTCCCCCGTATCCTTATCCCAGACTTTACGCCCCAGCAATTCTTGAATCCTTTCTCCTACGATCTTAGCTTCCATTTGTAGTAAATCTAAATCTTCCTTAGGTTCAAAGGGTTTATCTTCTTCCTCTTTCTCTTCCTCTCCTATCTCTTCCTTACTGGCTTTTTCTACAATGTGAACCTCTATGGGTCCTGCCAAAGCTTCTTCCTCTTCCGGCAAAGCAGGATAAGCAGCTCCATACACTAATTCCGCATCACTATCATAAGCAAGACCCCCGGCTTTATCCATCATTACTTGACGAAAAACATAATTTACACCATGGATAATGTTCTCTCTGCTACGAAAATTACGGGATAGCACAATTTTCTCATCTTGCGGAGAATCTTTAGAGTACTTTTGGTATTTCTGTAAAAAGAGACGGGGATCAGCCAAACGAAAACCATAAATACTTTGTTTAACATCCCCTACCATGAATAAGTTGGGATCTAAAGAATCCTCCCGGGAAACAAGTTTAAGAATGGTCTCCTGTACATTATTAATATCCTGATACTCATCAAGCAAAACTTCTTTATAACGCTGTTTAAGCTTTAAGGCCAGGTCTGTAGGGTACCATTTTCCCTCTTCCTGCACGCGCAAGAGATTAAGGGTAAAGTGCTCAATATCTGAAAAATCCAAGATGTTTCTTTCCAGCTTAGCTGCCAAAAAGGCTTTAGAAAAGTGGGCTACCAACTGGCATAAAGCTGCCATTAAGGGAGCCATCTCTTGCATGTCCTGGAGCAATTCTTCCGGCTTACGAGCAAGAAACTCCTGCTGTATCTTCTGTACAATTTTCTTAGCCTCATTTCTAAAATCTTGGGCTTCAGCTTTCAATTTTTCATCTATTTCACCACGACATGCCTTAAGCCTGCCAAATTTTATTTCACGCAAAACTTGATAGACAGCAGTCCAATAACCGGAGGAAGCCGGTTTTTCTAAAAGTGCTATGGCTTCTTCCAATTGTAATATCTCTTCCCTTAAGTTCTGCTGATATATGTAGGGCCCTCCCGGCAACTTGGCCAAACCCTCAGCCCTTTGTAGCTTTGTTAAAGCTTCTTCTAAGGCTGTTGTTATGCTGGCCGCCATATTATAAAAAAGAATATTAACCCTCTGGTCCTCCAGATTAGCTTGAAAAACATCAGCAGCCGTATCTAACCACAGATAAGGTTCCGCCTGGCTGCGGGAAAAATTATATATTTTCAGTATTAAATCTTGTAATTTACTGTCATCCCGCTCTCCCCCGAAGCTTTCTACCACCTGTAAAAACACAGGATCTTCCTCTCCGTAGCATTCTTCTAAAACCTCATCCAGAACTTCTTGTTTTAAGAGGGCTGCTTCAATCTCATCTGCAATCCGGAAGGCGGGATCCAGGGAGAGATTATGAGGCAACTTCAATAAATAATAATTCTGTCTGATAATATCTAAGCAAAAGGCGTGGAGGGTAGAAATTGAAGCTTTGCCTAATAACAGTAGTTGTCTTTCTATATGTTTATTGTGGGGTTCTTCTGTAAGTCTCTTAGCTAAAGCCTTGCCTATCCGTTCTTTCATTTCATGGGCTGCTGCGTTAGTAAAAGTAACCACTAGCAGACGGTCAATATCTACAGGATCTGTTTCATCTACCAGATATCTGATGATTCTTTCTACTAGCACTGCTGTCTTACCGGAACCAGCTGCTGCCGACACTAGTATATTTCTGTTTCTGCGCGAAAAAGCAGCCCTTTGCTCCGGTGTCCAGGTCCTACTCATCTTCTTTCCCCCTCTCCAAACCGATGTTATACCAAATTTCCCCCGTATCTCGTTCCGCTAAATTTACATATTCATAACCGGGGATGGTAACATCAAACCAGCATACTGCTTTATAGGGGCAAAACTTGCAAGGATTTTTCCCTTTGAATTTATAGGGTTTTATTCCCACATTTCCCGCTATAATTTCTTCTCCGATCTCTTGTAATATGCGTTCCACATGGCTACAGAGTCCCCCGAATTCTTCCAGAGAAAGAAGGTTATCGTTATTTTTATAAAACTCTCCATCATTCTTTAAAGCCGCGGGAATAAGTTCTGAATGCCCTTTAATATTCTGATCCATCATTTGAATGACTTGGGCATCTTTTAAAGCATAGCCTTGCATTTTAAATTCTCTCAGCAGTTTGCTTTCCAGCTCTTCCTGCTCCATAGGTCCCTTTTCCGAGAGGAAGGGTTCTTGAATCTTAAAGTAAAAAATCCCTCCTGGACGCACTTCTCGCTGAATAAGATGGGGAGCATGTTTCAGCACAACATCCAGATAAACTAATAACTGCAGTTTAAGTCCGTAATATATTTCTAATAAACTCAAAGAAGGCCGACCGGACTTATAGTCTATTACCCGTAAGTAATACCCTTCCTTGCCTAACGCTCCATCTAGCCGATCTATTCTACCTTGTAAAATTAGATTCGTACCATCCTGCAGGGTCAGTGCTAATCCCGGTAACTTTTCTCCTTTACCAAAGGCTATCTCTACTCCTAAAGGACGGAAAGTCCCACGTTTCTCATGTTCCCGTAATACTTTTACTGTTCGAAATACTATCCGCTTTAGTTTCTGAGCCAAATGCCTATAACGAGCCGTACTTAACAGAATCTCATTCTGGAGCTGAGGGATAAGACTATCAACTACTTTTTCCACTAAAGCTTTTAACTCTTCTAAGCTCAAATCCGTTTGATCTAAATTATTCTCCTGGAGTTCTTTATAGATCCCTTCCAGGGCGGCATGATAGAACTGCCCTAAATCAGGAGCTTTCAGTCTAAACTCCTGACGTTCTTTTAACTTCAAACCATAATTCAGAAAATAGGAGAAGGGGCAAGCTTTGTATTTTTCTAAACGGGAAACACTGGTGCGCAGCACATGGCCATATAACCTCTTCGCCTGACTGGGCGTTAACCTCTGCTCCTTTTGCTGAAAAAATAAAGCAGTCACTATTCTCTTTAAGGGCAACTGCCACTCTTCCTGCCCCAGATACAAGTTATAGATCTTCCACCAGATAGGATGAATATCTTTTCCCTTCTTGGCCTGACTTAATCTCAGAGCTAAATAGCCTAAAACAGGCCTGGGATGAACAATAATGTCTTCCTCCTTATCCCCTTCCCCATCTAGAGGATAAAAAACTACGGGACTGTTATCTTCTGCTGTGGTAAACAGCTGCTTAAGTTTCTCCATTAAGATAGAAGGACTTAAGGCTTTTCCTTCTTCATCGGCTAAAGGGTAACTGAGCCATAAATTTTGACTGGCTCTAGTTACTGCCAGGTAAATCAAAAATTGCTCATTAAAGAGCTTCCTGACACTGGTAGGTCCTAATTCAATATGTAAATCGGCCAAAATTTTGCGTTCTTCGTCTGATAATAAGCCCTCTTCCAAGGTACGGGCCGGCAATACACCTTCATTAACTCCTAGAATAAATACGGCCTTCAAATCAGGGTTACGAGAGCGATCTAAAGACCCAATCAAAACCTGATCAAGCCCCGGTGGTATCAAGCCCAATTCGATACTTTCCAACCCACTATTTAAGATTTGAATAAATTCAGGTAAAGTTACTTCTTGATCACCCATAACCTCTACTAGCTGGTCCAACAACTCTACTACCTTTTGCCATACTTGACTGTGTATCTTGGCATCTTCCAGCCGACCCGCTTTTTCGGCCTGTCGGCTCCAGAATTCTAACTTCCGGGCCACTGCCAAATCTTCTAAGAGCTTAAAGATAAAACTGGCAAATTGTCGTGCTTCAACTGCCTCTTTAAGTTCTTCTACCAGCTCTTGTAATTCCTGCACCGCCTTGCTTCTGGCTTTATTGATACGCTTTAACTGTACTTCTTCCGCTTTAGTAAGCCAATTGTTATCTTCTTCTCCTAATGTAAAGGAACGCCGGTAAATCCACGGTTTCCCGTTGGTCCAGCTTGTCCCCCTGATACCATGGGCCAGACAATAATTTTCTAACAAGTCTACCTCCTGCCGGGAAAGGGAGGTCAAATCAGTTTTTAAATAGCGAAAAATTGCTTCATATGTCCAACCTTTATCTACTACTTCCAAAGCTCCCCTGATTAAATCCAGGAGGGGGTGATGATAAAGGGGTCTCTTCTGGTCAATAAAATAGGGGATTTGATGGTTAGCAAATACCGCCGGCAACAGATCTTCATATAAAGAATAATCCCTTAATAAAAGAGCTATATCCCGATAATGAAAGCCTTTTTCCCGACATAAATTAATAATCCCCCGGGCCACTCCTTCCAGTTCTGCCAACCTGTTTCCTGCGGCCACCAGCTTTACAGCAGAATTCTTACCTTGCCAAGAAACTTTAGAATTACCTGCAAAATATTCTTCCAAATACTTAAGTTCAGGCTGTTCAGAAAACCGCTGGGGTCCTGAATTTCCTAAAATCTCCTTCTCTGCCAGGGGGCAGCCCCTTTCCTGAGCTAGTTTTAACAGAACTTGATATGTTTCCCAGGTCTGATAAAAGGTATCTAATTCACCCAGCCTTTTTTTTAGATGCTCTTCTCCCAGACAGAGAGTAATATTCACGCATTTTACCTTGTCCAATAAGGCTTTTAAAACCATATATTCTTGGGGTGAAAAGCTGTGGAAGCCATCGATCCAAATTTCCGCATCATTTAAAAACCTGGTCTTTTCCAGTTTTTTTGCTAACAAATGTAGATAGTCATCATTATCTAAATACTGTTTTTCAATATACTCCTCGTACTTTTGGTAAAACAAATATAGATCCTGAAGCTTATCTCGCAAGTTAGCTTGCCCTTCTTCAGGTAATTGTTGCAAGGCTTCTTCTAACTGGTGGGGCGAGATATTATAGGCCTTAAATTCTGCGATGCATTGTACTATATTTTCTAAGAACCCAGGCTTGTTTAAACCTCGCTTAAAAGTTAGAAAGTCTTGTTTATGCCTCTCTATAATTGACCGCAAAATTAAGGTCTTACCCACCTCATTCAGGGGCGGATAAATACCGCCGCCCGTCTCTTGTAAAACCATCCAAGCCAAACGCTGAAAACTCAAGACTTGAGCCCGCATAGTTCCACCGTGGGGACAGTAAGACAATAATTTTTTTTCTGTATGAAAAGTAGCCTGTTCCGGCACTAGATAAATCAGACTATTTGTCTGCTCTTCCTGTAATCTGGCGGCTATTTCACTCAAACACTTCCAAGTTTTTCCTGTTCCAGCCCTACCAATAATAAATCGTAAAGACATGCAAAATACCTCCTTAGCGGTATATCTTTACTATTTGCCATAAGTGAACTATTCCCTGCTTAGGCACTGTTTTACGGATTTAAAAAACTGCGGCTATCTTACGTGAGCCGCAGTTTTCTTATATCTTAAATTTTTATATCTAATATTTAATATCTTTTGCCGGTACAGGTCCCCGGGAAATAATAATTTTTCCTGTCCGTACAATCTCAATAATGCCGTGATCTTTCATAACTTCACACAAGGCATCTATTTTATCTTGTGAACCGCTCAATTCTATCACCATAGTTTCCCGATTCACATCAACGATTTTAGCACGGAATATGTCTACAATGTCTACAATATCGGAACGTTTTTCCGGCGTAGCTCTAACTTTAATCATTGCTAGTTCTCTATCCAGAGAATCAACATCCGTCAAATCAATTATTTTTATCACATCAACCAGTTTAGACAATTGGTTTACTACCTGCTCAATCTCGCGGTCGTTACCATTGACAACAATAGTTATCCTGGTCATATCTGCCTCTTCCGTATAACCGGCAGCTATACTCTCAATATTAAAGGCTCGCCTGCTGATTAAACCGGATATCCTAGTCAAAACCCCAGGGCGATTCTCCGCTAATATAGCTAATGTATGGGTCATCTCTACTCCTCCTGCTTTCATTGTATCTATTGCAGGTATTATATTGAAAAGGAGGTTAACTTGTCAACACCAACTTAAAATATTGTATTTTAAACAGCTAAATCCTCATTAAGAATATCAGTAATAAACATATGACCGGGAGCATGGGTTATCATGAAAGGAGGCTTGGTTTCCATGGCTACGGCTTGAGGAGTCACACCACAGGCCCAAAAGACAGGAACCTCTCCTTCTTTAATGGTAACGGCATCACCAAAGTCAGGTTTATTAATATCCTTGATTCCGATCACTTCCGGGTCCCCAATATGCAAGGGAGCACCATGGACTGCCGGATATCTGCCGGTAATCTGTACCGCTTTAACTACCTGATGATGAGGAAGGGGACGCATACTAACTACAGTAGGGCCATGAAATCTGCCCGCTTTTTTACAAGCTAAATTAGTAATATACATAGGTACATTACATTTTTCTTCGATATGTCTAATGTTAATGCCGGCTTGCAATAAACCGCTTTCGAAAGTAAAGCTGCACCCCAACAAAAAGGCCACTAAATCCTCCCGCCAATAGGATGTAACATCCTCTACTTCCTCTATCAGCTGTCCTTCCCGATAGATACGATAGCGGGGAATATCCCTTCTTAGATCAGCATCTGAAGCAGCATTATCAGGTGTGAAACTCCCCGGTTCAGTTACATCTAAGACAGGACATGGTTTGGGATTCCTCTGACAGAATAAGAGAAATTCAAAGGCCAAATCTTGGGGCAACACTACCAGATTAGCTTGAGCATAACCGGCGCACATCCCGGGTGTAGGCCGTTTTAACAGCCCCTCTCTTATTTGTTTTCGTACCTCCTGGGGTTTTGCTTTAAATAAGTCTAACACCTTGACCCCTCCTCATATTTTAAACTTCTTCAACTTCTACCAAATAACTCTTATTATTAATTTTTAAACGAAAGGCCCGTAACGGGAGAGCTCTCTCCTTAAATCTTCTGATTTTATCCTCGTATTCCCTATATATCTCATGGGCTTCCTCTAAGGATACAGCTTTAAAGACAATAGTATCACCGGGTTTAGCTTGGGCCAGTTTAGGTAAATCAGGAGTAATTACCGTAGCTATCTTGGTATAACCTCCGGTAGTTTGACGATCAGCCATCATTACTATGGGAAAACCATGCCCGGGGACTTGAATAGAACCTATGGCAATTCCGTCGGAGATTATGTCAGCCCCTTCCTGATGTTGAATTTGTGGTCCTTCCAGACGGTAACCCATGCGATCCCCTTCTACAGTTACTTTATATTCGCTGTTAAAAAAGGTTTTTATTCCCACAGCTGTAAAACAGTCATCCTGGGGTCCCAGCACAACTCGAGCTTCGATAACATCAGATAAGCTGTACCCATATTCCGGAGGAGCTTTCAGGGGTGTCATTGCTCTTTGTTCATCCAGCAAAGGTCCCTTCTTTAATTCATCTCCCACCTTTAAGGCACGCCCTTCCAGTCCTCCCATTTTACCTCTTAGATACGTAGCTTTGCTGCCCATAAACAAAGGAATATCAAGTCCTCCTGCCACAGCAAGGTACCCACGACATCCTTGTCTGAGACCAGAAAAATTCAAAACATCCCCTTTCTTTACAAAAAAC